>JAMLIB010000014.1 GCA_023954415.1 Trueperaceae bacterium | reverse complement strand
GACATAGGCGAGGGTCGCCTGGCGGTGACGGCGTGCGTGGAGCCGAACGGTCAACGAGCCGGTGCGGTCGGTGTCGGAAGCGGTTCGATCCGCTCCAGGGTAGTCGCCAGGGCACGACTGGCGTCCCATAGGTCGACTTCCCGTTGCGCGTCTACCCAGAACTCCGGGCTGGTCCCGAACAGGCGCGCGAGGCGCAGCGCCATCTCGGGCGAAACCGCCCGCCGCTCCCGCAACAAGTCGTTGATCGTCTGACGCGAAACGCCAACGGCAAGTGCGAGCGACGCCACCGTGAGGCCGTAGTCAGGCATGAAGTCCTCACGGAGGATCTCGCCAGGGTGCGTCGGTCGAACCGTCCGGATACCAGCGTTCTCTATGCTCATCCTTCACCTCATGTACCGCGATCAGTGATAGTCGGTGATCTCGACCTCGAACGCGTCGCCGTCGACGAATCGGAAGCAGATGCGCCACTGCATGTTGATGGAGATCGAGTACTGCCCTTCCCTGTCACCCGTCAGCCGGTGCAACCGATTGCTGGGAAGGCTAGCAAGGTCTCCAAGGTTCCTGGCCAGATGGATGTACTCCAGTCTGCGCTTGGCTCTCGAAACGATGTCGGGCGGCAGCTCGCCCAGGGCGCCTGTGAGGAACAGCCTCTCGGTGCGTCGGTCAGCGAATGACCTGATCACGCACCGATTGTAACGCGTCACGTGACGCGTGAGGGATAGCAGTGCTACTTCACCCGGACACCGGCGAGATCGTCGCATCCAGCTTGCCAAGCGGGTGAGGGCCACTAGCCGACCCCGGCCGCGAGCGCTGTGTACGCTCCGTCCGGCGTCACCCAGCTCCTGAGTGACACGCCCGACACTCTCGACTACGACAAGATGGCGAAGCTCGTCGACCTGGTTGAGGAGCTCGTGCGCCGCATCGCGGCGGTCCCGCTCGGGCGCGCCGCGGAGCACGACACGGCCGAGCAAGACACCGCCAACCTGCGTAAGCTGCTCGGACCGGCGGCGGCCGCGAGCCTCGGATTGCGCGGGAGCGGCGACTTCGAGCGGGCGATGGCGGCGCTCATCGGGCGGATACGGGCCGGGTGAGCGAGCGCCGGCGTCGAGCATCCCGGACCGCTATCATTCGGCCACGTTAACGAGGAGGGCAACGCAGTGGCGGACGTTCTCACAGGGGCAGTCTCTGCCCCGGATGTGTCGACCGGGTTCCTACAGGCCGTCTTCGCCGTCGCGCAGTACCGCACGACCATCGACGAGGACGGCGACGTCGTCGTGCACAGCGAGGGCCTCGACGTATGGGTCATGCTCGACCAACCTTCCAACCGGCTGAGGTTCTTCGCGGCCTTCGCCCTGAGAGAAGACGCCGCCCACGCGGACGTCCTACAAGCCGTCAACGACTTCAACGAGGCTTACGCCGTCGCGCGAGCGTACACGGTGAGGAGAAGCTCGGGCGCGCGAGGCGTCTTCTTCGACTCCGACATCAACTACGGCGGAGGCCTCATACCCATCAACATGCTCACGCGGTTCCGGATCTTCGAGAACGTCCTCAAGAGCGAGCACCCGCTTCGAGGCTTGGTGGCGTGATCGGGTCGGATAGGTGGCTTACGGGTTGGGGGCGATCGCCGCCCGCGGTCGCGCCTTGCCGGAGGGCGACTCGTCTCGCACCCCGTGTGCCTGTCTCGGTGATACGTCCGCGACCACGATTATCGCCACCGACGGCTGGGATACCTAGCGAGCATGGCGAGTGAGGACACAGAGCCCTCAGTCGCCTCTATCTGAGCGATACGCGGCCGAGTGACCCCCAGCGTGTCAGCCACCTCAGCTTGCGACTTGCCCGCATGAGCGCACGTTTCTCGTAGAGACTTGCCGATCTACGCGTTGAGCGAGTCGCGCAAGAGCCGAGCCAAACTCAGGGTCGTTTCCGACACGGACGTCGAGGTGCGGTGAGCGTGGCCTGGTGACAAGTCATTAGTAGAGTCAGGGTTGGGGCCTCGTGGCTCTCCATTCCCGTCTATAGCAGCGATGCGTCCTCGTAACGCTCGAAGGCGAACACTGCCAAGTTCCTCTGCTTGTGGTTGGAGACGCCTAGTCGCACAAGGAGGTCGAAGACCTTATGCGTCCCAAAGAATCCGTGAGGTAAGGAGCCCAACGGCATTAGGGGATTAGACACGGCATGCTCATCTCAAGGATAGCGATAAAATGCATTACGAACCGGTGCGCCAGAAGAGAAGGCTTGTAGCAGCGCCGACTAATTTTAGCCTTATCTGTGTGCGCTAGATATCAATGAGCAGGCCTGCCGTTTAGGGGACCCATGGACATCTTCGCCTTCCGCGACAAACTGACGACCGATTACACCGAGTATGCTCGCAGCTTCATCAACGTCTCGACACCGGACGTACGTGCTCGGGTCGAAGGCGAGCTGAGGGCTAATGCTCTCTGGCCGGAACCTCTAGTGCAACTCAACCCTGCCTTCGCGCCGGGAGCCGGCATCCCCGACCTAGTTGAGGCAGGCACACTGCATTCGGTATGCGCCCAGGTGTTCAGGCACGGCAAGACCGACAAGAACCCGGGAGTGCCGCTCGACCTGTACAAGCACCAGGTCGAAGCCATTGCTATCGCCAAGACGGGCTCCAACTATGTTGTCACCACCGGCACCGGCTCGGGCAAGAGCCTCACATACATGATCCCGATCGTCGACCACGTTCTCCGGGTCGGAACTGGTAACGGGATAAAGGCGATCGTCGTTTACCCGATGAACGCCCTCGCCAACAGCCAGGCGGGTGAACTGGAGAAATTCCTAGACCACGGCTTCGGCGGGCGGCCGCCAGTCAGTTACGCGCGCTTCACAGGGCAAGATGACGAGGCCACACGCACTCGCATCAAGACGGATCCTCCTGACATTCTTTTGACCAACTACGTGATGCTTAAACTAATACTCACACGTGGCAATGATAAAACTCTGGTGAATTCTGCAGCTAGTCTGCGTTTCATCGTGTTCGATGAGTTGCATACGTACCGCGGCCGGCAAGGGGCCGACGTGGCCATGCTGATCCGCCGCGCCCGCGACCGCATGGGGGGTTCTGACCTCCAGTGCATCGGCACCTCGGCAACGATGGGAAGCCGCGGCACCGTCAGTGAGCAGCGTCACGAGGTGGCTCGCGTAGCGAGCACCATCTTCGGCGCGCCGGTCGCACCCGGCAACGTAGTAGGCGAAACCCTCCGACGCGTGACCACTCCGGTGGATCTGACCGACCCGGCACTACCAACACGCCTAAAAGCTAGCCTTAGCAACATTGAGTCGCTGACTAAGAAGCCGTTCGCTGAGTTCGTGCAGGATCCTCTGTGCGGTTGGGTGGAATCTACGCTCGGGGTGCGCATGGATCCCGAGAGCAACACTCTGGTGCGTCAGTCACCGCAACGACTCACTGGACCGATCGGAGTGGCGGCGGAGCTGGAGCGCCTCACCGGCCTCCACACAGGCAGCTGCGAGGTCCCACTGAAACGCCTCCTCACCGCCGGTTACGAGGTCGTCGAGGACCCGGCAGCCAGCCGCCCGTTGCGGGCGTTCGCCTTCAGGCTGCATCAGTTCTACAACCGCGGCGAGACGGTCTATTCGTCCCTCGAGTTACCTACCGTCCGTCATCTGACATTGAAGGCGCAGCGCCTGGTACCGGACGAACCAGGCAAGGTGCTGATGCCCCTGGCGTTCTGCCGCGAATGCGGGCATGAGTATTACACCGTCTGGCGTTCCGAGGGCGATGGAGCACCCAAGTACACGCCGCGCAGCCTCGGCGAACGCCAGGCCGAGGACAAGGGTACCCCTGGTTACCTTTACTTCAGCATGCGGCGCCCCTGGCCCGAAGCCGGATCAATGGAGGAACTGGAGAGTCTGCCTAACGATTGGCTCGAGGTCAGGCACGGCGAGCTGAGGGTCAAGTACGACCGCCGCAAGAAGGTCCCCACCGCCGTCACGGTACAGCCGGACGGCACCGAGACCCCCGCCGGTACACCCTTCCACTTCGTGCCCGCCAACCTCAGCTTCTGCCTGCACTGCGGCGTGCACTACCCAGCCGGCGCGAGCGAGTACACCACCCTCGGCGTTTTGGGCACGGGCGGACGATCCACAGCTACAACGGTGCTCTCGCTCTCGGCGGTAAGGCAGCTCCAGGGCACGGAAGATCTACCGAAGGAAGCGCGGAAGATCCTCAGCTTCACGGACAACCGCCAGGACGCCAGCCTCCAGGCTGGTCACTTGAACGACTTCGTAGAAGTCGGACTCCTGCGCGGAGCCCTCTACAAGGCCGTCCACGACGCCGGAGCCGCCGGCCTCGGGTTCTCCGAAGTGGCCCCTAGCGTGTTCGCCGCGTTGGACCTCGACCTCCACGATTACGCCGCCAACGTAGGAGAGTTCGTCGGCACCGCGGTCAAGAACCAAGCTGCGAACATGCTTCGCGAGGTGCTCGCCTATCGCCTATTTCGCGACCTCGAGCGCGGGTGGCGCCTCACCTCCCCAAACCTCGAGCAGGTTGGCCTGCTGGACCTTCGCTATCCCGACCTGGACGACGCGTCCAAGCAAGACGGGCTGTGGCAGGGGACCCACGAAGCACTTGTCACCGCCACGCCGGCGCAACGTCACGGGGCCATGCGCGTGCTCCTAGACCACCTGCGACGGAACCTCGCGATCGAGAGCGAGTGGCTCGACCCCGAGCGGCAGGAGCAGATGAAGACGCGCAGCCGCGACTATCTCAAGGGGCGCTGGGGCTTGGACGAGAGCGAGAGCCTCGTGTACCACACGACCGCTTACCCCCGCCCGAGTACCAAGAACGAGCGTGGCAAGAACATCTACCTCTCCGGTCGTAGCCAGTACGCTGCGTACCTCCGGCGGGCGAATACGTTCCCCAAGATGAACAGCCTCACCGTAGAAGACTCAGAGGCGATCATCGCTAACCTCCTAGAACGCCTCGCAAGCTACGGAACCCTCGCGATCGTGCAGGCGCCGACGCGCCCGAGCGACGTCGCGGGTTATCGGTTACGCCCCAGCGCGATGCGGTGGCATGCTGGCGACGGTCAAAGCCCGCTCTATGACCCCCTGAGAAAGGTGCACGACGAAGATGCCGGCCGCGTGAACCCATTCTTCCGCCGCTTCTACCAAGAGACGGCCATGCACTTGGGCGGCCTCGAGGCACGTGAGCACACCGCCCAAGTGCCGAGCGCATGGCGTGAGGAACGCGAGCAGCAGTTCCGCACAGCCAAGCTGCCCATCCTCTACTGCTCCCCCACCATGGAGCTCGGGGTAGACATCGCGGAACTGAACGTCGTCAACCTCCGCAACGTCCCTCCCACGCCGGCCAATTACGCTCAGCGCTCCGGCCGTGCTGGGCGCAGTGGGCAACCAGCCCTCGTGTTCACCTACTGCACGACCGGAAGCGGCCACGACCAGTACTACTTCGCCAGGCCAGAGCGCATGGTCGCTGGCATCGTCGAACCTCCCCGACTCGACCTCGCGAACGAGGATCTCGTGCGGGCGCATGTGCACTCCGTTTGGCTTTCTGAGACGGGTGTCGAGCTGGGTCGCTCACTTAAGGAGATCCTGGACATCAAGAACGAGTCGCTTCCCCTGAGCGAGCAGATCCGCGCTGAACTCGACAACCCCCATGCGCGGCGCAGGGCCACCCAGCGGGTGGAGAATCTCCTCAAGGACGACCTCCCGGCGCTAAAAAGTGCTGCTTGGTACCACGCTGCATGGTTGAACGACACGCTCATGAACGCGATCGAGAGCTTCGACCGCGCCTGCGACCGTTGGCGTGACCTCTACCGCACCGCGCAGGCACAGTTCAACGCAGCCAACGAGACGGTAGCGGACGCCACGAAGGATACAGGCGCTAAGGCCCAGGCCAAGCGCCTGCGCGCCGAGGCCGAGAACCAGATGGGCCTCCTGACCGACAATGGCACGAGCATGCAGGGCGACTTCTACAGCTACCGCTACTTCGCGAGCGAAGGGTTCCTGCCAGGCTACTCGTTCCCCCGTCTGCCGCTGGCCGCATACATTCCGGGGAGGCGCCTCGGGATGGGCAACGACGAGTTCGTGCAGCGCCCGCGCTTCCTCGCGATCAGTGAGTTCGGTCCGCGGGCCCTCATCTATCACGAGGGGTCCAAGTACAGGGTCACCAGGGTGAGTCTATCGCCGGACAAGGAAGACGAGTCTATCGCCAGCAGACGCGCCATCATCTGCAGCACCTGCGGCTACCTGAAGCGTCCTGGGTTTCGTAGAGGGTCTTCTCTCACGCGGCCTGCCTCGGCAGGTCCAGGTTCTGATTGTAAGCAGCCTCGTACTTCACGGGGCTGAGGTAACCGAGTTTCGAATGCAGGCGGCGCTCGTTGAACCACGCCACCCACGCCGTGGTGGCGGTCTCGATCTCCTGCCGGGAGGTCCACGCCCGGCCGCCGGGGCGGATGAGCTCCGCCTTGTAGAGCCCGATGGTGCTCTCGATTAGCGCGTTGTCGTAGGCGGTGCCGACCCTACCGATGCTGCCGGCCATGCCGTGATCGAGCAGCTTCTGGCTGAAGGCCAAGCTGGTGTATTGTCTGAGTTCAATCGGTCGTTGCAACACCGTCTTGTTGGAGTGATTGTAGCTGCTCGTTGAATACCTCTGCAGGGGTTCTCCAGTTGAGGACTTTTCGGGGGCGGTTGTTCAGCGTGAAGGCCACGGCTTCCAGATCCTCCGCTGACCACCTCGATAGATCGGTGCCTTTGGGAAAGTACTGCCTTAGCAGCCCGTTGGTGTTCTCGTTCGTGGCCCTTTGCCAGGGTGAGTGCGGGTCGGCGAAGTACACCTTCGTGCCGGTGGCCAGGGTGAACTGGGCGTGCGCCGTTAGTTCCTTGCCGCGATCCCAGGTGAGCGTCTTACGGAGCTGATCGGGCAACTTCGTGATCGACGCGGTTAGGGCTGCGGTCATGGCGACCGCGCCGTAACCGCCTAGGGCGGGCCCGTTCTTCACCGCGGGCTTCTCACCCCAGCCTTCCAGCCGCGGTAGGTGCACCAACAGCGTGGACCGGCTCTTGCGCTCCACGAGGGTGCCGATGGCGGAGCGGCCCGTGCCGATGAGGAGGTCTCCCTCCCAATGCCCGGGAACGGCGCGATCAGATGCTTCCGCTGGCCGCTCGGAGATCACCACATCCGCAGTGATATGCCCCTGCGGCCTGTTGCGTGATCGTTCTCGCGGTCGCCGTAACGCTCGCCCGGCGCGCAGGCACGCGACCAGCTCCCGCTTGAGCGCGCCGCGACCCTCGATGAACAGGGCTTGGTAGATCGCCTCGTGACTGATCCGCATGGTCTCATCATCAGGGAAATCGAGCTTCAACCGTTGAGAGATCTGCTCCGGGCTCCACGAGAGTGACCAGCGCCGGTCAGCCCGATGCGGCTTGTTCAACCCCTTCCACGCTGGCGGTGTGGGTCCGGCAACGCTCGTGCCATCAGGCCGACGAACAGCCCCACTGAGCCGGTCTTGCACGTACTCCCGCAACCGGGTGTTGACCGCGAGCTTCGCTACCTTGGGGCGCTTGGCGGCCTGCTGCGCCTTCCACTGAGCCACCAGCGCCCGATACTCGGGCTTCCCGGCGCGGGTCGCGGAGTTACGGCGCACCTCCCGTGAGATGGTGCTGGCGTCACGCCCGATACGGCGGGCGATCTCACGAATACCCACATCCTGTGCGCGTAACAGCGCGATCTCCTCACGCTCAGCGAAAGACAGGTAACGCTTCGAGGGCTCAACCAGGCTCAACGGCGGCATGCCACCAGCATGCCGGAACCAGCGCACCGCTACCGGCGATGACACGCCTACCGCCGCCGCCGCCTCGACCGTCGTGATCCCCGACGCGATCAGGCGCCAGAACTCACGCTGCACCGCACGCGACGGCTCCGGCCGACCCGGTGACCGCATCGGCGGCCGTAAAGCCCGATCCGCCGCCCACTGGCGCCGCGCCCCAACCGGAACCTCAGGCACCTGCTTCCTCGACTGGCCCATCTAGCACCTCCACAACCGAGGTGTTGCGACGACCACTTGAATCCGCCTTGACTGCCGGCATCGCTGTGAACTATGACGCCCTGCCCGGTGAAGCTGGGGTTCGTGCGCTTCCTGATGCTGATGGCTTGATCCAGCGCCTTGGTAACGAGCTGCGCGCCCATGCTGGTGGCCACCGTGAAGCCCAGGATGCGCCGGGAGAACACGTCCTGCAGGAACGACACGTACACCGTGCCCTCGCGGCTGGGGACGTAGGTGAAGTCCGACACCCACACCGTGTCGGGCGCCTCCAGGCTCCAGTTGCGCTGCACCAGGTCAGGCGCGCGGGCAGCGCCTACCTCCGGGTAGGTGGTGCGCACGCGCTTCAGGCGCGTGGCGCCCCTGAGGCCGGCTGAGCGCATGATGCGCGCCACCTGGTCGCGGCCCGCTGCCACGCGCCTGTGCCTGAGTTCCTGCCACACCTTGCGGACGCCGTAGCACTCGTAGTTGGCGTAGAACACGCACCTGACCTCGGCCAGCAGCCGCTCATCGGACAGTGATCGAGCCGAGGGCGGTCTCTTCTTGAAGGCGTAGTAGGTGCTGGGGGCGATCTGGTAATCGTGGTCCCTAAGGACACGGCAAATCGGCTCGACCCCGAACGAAGCCTTGTAGGCATCGATGTACGCGACGATCACTTCAGTTTGCGGTCGAGCTCCGCGGCGGCGAAAAACGCCGAAGCGGTCTTGAGAATCTCGTTAGCGCGCTTCAGCTCGGCGTTCTCGCGCCTGAGGCGCTTCAGCTCCTCGTGTTCGCTGCTCGTCACGCCTGCTCGTTCGCCGGCGTCGACCTCGGCGCGTCTGACCCAGCCGCGCATGGTGTCGATGGGGATGCCTACCAACTCATGAACGCGCCGGAACGAAGCCGTAGCTGACTCCTCGGGCGCCTCGCCGCGGCGCTCCTTGAAGAGCCTGATCACTCGTTCTCGCGTCTCGGGATCGTACTTGCTCGCCATGACCCATTCTCTCCAATCGTGGGAGAAAAGAGTCTCTACCGAACCCAGGACGCTTCAGATAAGGGGTTCAAGCCCTCCACCATAGGTGTCCGCATCACTGCTGCGAGGCAGCTCTACCGAGCGTTGAGGTGGTCGGCGGCAACCGTAGCGGACCCCTTCCAGGATGTTCGGATTCCGCTTGACCCGACAGCGCCATGGGACAAGCGCTCCCCATACACACGAGCAGAGCTAAAGGCGCTGCTAAGCGCGTCGCGACCCACAGAGCGATTGATCGCTTTGTTAGGGGCGCATGCTGGCCTGCGTGCGTCCGAGATTCTGCAGCTTTCCTGGCCTGACGTATCTATCGGCAACCGCGAGCTGACTGTTCGTAAGGGCAAGGGTGGCAAGTCGAGATCCGTTGTTCTCTCTTCCACGTTAGTGAATATTCTGAGTGCCTCAGACTCGGCGACCGGATATGTTATTCCTTTTCGAAGCTATTCTCATCTTGCCAAGGTTATGTACTGCTTGTGCGATCGCGCATGCGTGCCTAGACGCGGGCTTCACGCTTTGCGACACTATGCAGGTACAGAAATCATGAGGGAACTCGGCGACCTAGAGGCAGTTGCCCGCCATCTCGGACACTCGAACCTAGAGACAGCCAGAGTCTACGCGAAGTGGAGCGATAGCCGCCTTCGTAGTGTGATGGAAGACTGGTAGCCCCGACCTGGTCGTGAGGAACAGAAGCATAGTCACGGGTGGCTTCGCCTGCTCAAGCCAGGACTCAAGGCACGAAGAAACGTTACGTCCGAAGCCAGGACGCCGGAACGCACGAATGATTCAGGCTATGTGGATTGTGGCCGGCCGCTGCCATTAGGACACCTCCAGGAAGCACCACCATGACCAGACACATCACTCGCACCGAGATACTCGAATGGCAGTCGATGATAAGGGCATCCTGGTCGTGGCCGCGCACTCGCAACACCGCCCGTTGAGCGAGTTCGTACTCCAGAGCGCTCTCGGCTGGGCTAGAGCAGAAATGCCCGCGGTCTTCGGCTCCACACCGACCGTTTGGAGGCCTTCACGGTCTCCCTGAACGCTCTCACACACGATCTGCCTCGGCTGCGCACGCTCTTAAGCGAACCGGACGTCTTCTCCGACGACAATCGGCGCAATCGTCCTCCGCGCCGACTATTGGCATCTACAGGCGCAGGCGCGCATGTGGTTTCTGTTAGGAAGAACGCAGCGCGCACGTTCTACGCCCAGTTCGACTTCCAACCGCCTCCTACTGACCCGTTGCACCTGTTCGTGCTAGTCAAGGACCTAGAGGGTCTCTGATGCGATCGGCCCTACCGTCCGTCGTGATGTGACCACTACCGTGCTACGTCCCACCAAGCCTCGAATCGAACCGAAACGCCACCGCCTCTCGCACCTCAACCTCCCCCATCCGCGGGTGCCCGACGTTCAGCACGAGGTTGAACTCCAGCGGCAGGACGGCAGACGGCACGCGTAGCGCGAGGCTCGCCCCGGAGTCGAGCCAGGCGTCGCCCACGCGCGCGGCGCCGCCGGGGTCGGCGGGGTCGTTCCACCCCTCGGGTAGCCCGGCTGGACCTAAGTCCAGCACGGCGTCGTCCGGCACGCGCGCCTCGACGATCACATAACTCGTCTCCAGCAGGTTCAGCCTGGCGTTGTGCGCGAGGATCTCGAGCGCCGCGATGGCCGGCGTGCAGCCCAGGTAGACGACCGGCCTGCCCGGCGAGTTCCAGCGGCCGCCGTAGAGGCGCGCGCCCTCCCCGTCGAACGCCGTGGCGGCGAAGCGCTCCTTGACGATGCGCCAGCCGCTCGTCACCCGAAGACACCGTGCTCCATGCGGCCGAGCACAGCCAGGGCCCTTTGGGCGCCAGGGCCGTCCTTGGTGCTCGCCAGCGGGGTCTTGCCCTCCAGCGCCTGGTTGGGCGCGTGCAACCACTCGACCGCCGCGTCGGGCGCCTCCAGCACGTCCATGGCGCGGGCGTAGAGGACGACGTAGCGCCAGAGGCGATCGCTCTCCGTGGCCTCGAAGCGCCCGCTCCCCTTGCGGCGGTAGAGGGTGCTCCCGCTCATCTGCAGCAGGATGGCGAACTCGCCTTGCGTCAGGCGCAGGCCCGCGCACAGCTCAGCGAAGACCCTGAACGGCAGCCCCTCCTCGATGCGGCGACTGGCCGCCCCCAGGCTGACGTCCTTGCTGCGCAGCAGGCGCTCGATGGTGCGACCAGCAGGGCCGGCTTCCGGTACGACTTCTGGGACCCAGGTCAGTGTTGCCACTCGCGCCTCCTTGATGCCATATGACATTACCAGATTATCACATGATTGTGAAGTGCCTACTTTCGATGCCATGACCGGGATGGAACCGAGGAGACAAGTCTTGGCATCGGACGCGCAGCCGACCACTTGACACCGGCCCGTCCTAGCCCTATCCTTTCTTACCCTTAGTTACCAAGGGCATAGTTACCGAGGGCAAAGAGAGCCCCCAGCACCACCCCACCAGACGAGGTCTCCCATGCGCCTACTGATGACCCAAGCCCGAGTAGAACTCTCCGACGACGAGACGCCCGTATCCGTCGAGTGGGACGCGCCGGCCGGCCTCCCCTCCCCCGCTCCCAAGGGCGCGCCGGCCAGGCGCGCGCCGAGGCGTCCCCTGCCCCCCAGGCGGGTCGTCAACGTCATCGACCGGTGGCGCTGCGCCGGGCGCTGGTGGGAAGCGCTCGAGATCCGCCGCGGCTACTACCTGCTCGAGCTCGACGACGGCGCGCAGCTCGAGCTCTTCAGGGAGGGAGACAGCTGGTGGGTGGCGAGAACGACCGACTGAGCGCGCTCCTGAACGTGCACTCGTACTACAGCTTCGGGGCGGGCACCGCGAGCCCGACCACGCTGGTCGAACGGGCCGCCGCGCTGGGTTACCAGTACTTGGCGCTTACGGACGACCTCAACGTCACCGGCGTGGTCGAGCTGTTCAAGGCTGCCGAGGAGCACAAGATCCGGGCGCTGATCGGCGCCACCGTCCCCGTGAGCATCGGCAACGAGGCGTACCCGTTCGTGCTCATCGCCACGTCGCGAGAGGGCTACGCCACCATCTGCGAGCTGATAACCGTCGCCCTGGCGAGGGCGGAACGCGCCGCGCTCCTGTCGGAACTCCTCGCGCACAACCGCGACGTCATCCTCCTGTCGGGACCGCGAGACGGCGTCGTGGCGAACCTGCTGGCGCGACGCCGCATCACGGAGCTGCAAGACCTGCTGAAGCGCGTCGAGGAGGCGTTCCACGGCCGCTTCTACCTGCAGCTCTTCCACGACCGCTACCGCTGGGACGAAAGGCGCGCGCGCGTCATCAGGAACCTCGCTAAACACCTCGGCCTGCCGGCGGTGAGCGCGCCGGAGGTCCGCTACGCTACCCCGGACGACTACCGGCTCTACGACGCCCTCACCTGCGCCAGGTTAGGGATCAGTGTGCAGCAACCTCACGCCAACCGACCACAGAACTCCTGTCAGGCGCTGCCGAGCCCCGCCGAGGTGCTCGACCGCCTCCCCTTCCCCGACGCGGCGCTGAACACCGGTTGGGTAGGTGAGCGCGCCTGCTTCGAGCTGGCCTCGGAGGACCAGACCGGGCGGCGCTTCATCACCCCGCCCAGGTCGCGGCTCGCGCGGGGCAACGAGGCCCCGATAGAACTGCTGGAGGCGCGGTGTCGGAAGGCGCTGCTGAAGCGCTACTCCGGCGACGATTTGACCAAGGCGGAAGCGCGTTTCGAGACGGAGCTGAAAGCCATCATCGGGGAGCACAAGATGGCCGACTTCTTCCTGGTGACCGCCGAGATAACCGACTTCTGCGACCGCCAAGGCATCATGGCGGCCGGGCGCGGCTCCGCGGCCGCCAGCATCGTCTGCTACCTGCTCGGCATCACCAAGACCGAGCCGCTCGCGAACGACCTGCTCTTTGAGCGCTTCATGCACACCGGCATGAAGACCATGCCCGACATCGACATCGACATCGCGTCCGACCGCCGCCAGGAGGTCCTCGACTGGGTGGAGGAGCGTTTCGGCGCCGAGACCCACGCCATGGTCTGCAACAAGATCACCTACCACCTACCCCTGGCCATCCAGGATCTCGGGCGCGCGCTGGGCCTGCCGCCCGAGCTGCGCGACCGCCTCACCAAGGCCTTGGGACGCGATTTCCGTGGGTTATGGCCGCGCTACGCCGCCCACGCCGCCGTGGCCTTCGCCGAGGTGCTAGGAGACGCCCCCGTCGCCTTCACTTTCCTGAAGCTGCTCAGCAGCATGGAACCCGGGCACGCCCGGCACCTGGCGCCGCACTGCGGGGGTGTGGTGCTGGGGCACCATCCCCTCTCTCACTACTCCCCCACGGAGCACGCGAGCGGAGGCTCCAAGCTCCTGCAGCTCGACAAGGACGACGCCGAGGAGCTAGGGCTCGTCAAACTCGACCTTCTCGGCCTCCGCATGCTCGCGGCGCTGGGATGGGCACGCGAGGAGGTCATGCGGCTCGACGGCGTGTGGCTCGACCTCGGCAACCTCCCCGAGGATGCCCGCGTCTGGGACCTCATGGCCGAGGGCTCCACGATGGGCCTGTTCCAGGTGGAGAGCCCGAGCCAGCAGCACACCAGCCGCGTCATGCGTAGCCGCAACCTCCACGACTTGGCCCATCAGGTGGCCCTCATCCGTCCCGGACCCATCCAATCCGGCACCGTGCATCCGTACCTGAAGCGGCGCCAGGGACTCGAGGAGGTCACCTACTGGCATCCGAAGCTAGAACCGATCCTCGCGAAGAGCTACGGCGTGCTCCTGTTCCAGGAGGACGTCCTGCGCATCGCCGTGAGCTTCGCCGGCATGGACTGGGTCGAGGCCGACCGCTTCCGCAAGAAGGTCTCCGGCTGGGGCGACTTCGAGGACATCGAGCCGCACCGCGAGGATTTCGTCGCCCGCGCCATGCGGCACTCGGACGCCACGCGCGCCCAGGCCGAGAAGGTCTTCGAGGCTGTCAAGGGCTTCCAGGGCTTCGGCTTCGCCGAGTCGCACGCCTGGGCCTTCGCCATCCACGCCTACGCCAGCGGCTGGCTGCGCATCAACTACCCGGCCGAGTACCTGACCGCCGTCTTCAACGACGCGCCCGGCATGTGGTCGCACTCGACGAAGCGGCAAGAAGCGCGCACCTGGGGGGTGCCCGTCCTGCCGCTCGACATCAGCGCTAGCGGCGCGACGCGCTTCTACTGTGAGAGGGTCCGCTTGGACGGCAAGACCGTCAAAGCGATGCGGCCGCCACTCTCGACAGTCAAAGGCATCACCGAGGCGACCGCCGTCAAGGTGCTTCACGAGCGGTTGCAACGCGGGCCGTACGCGAGCGCGGACGACGCCCACAGGCGCCTCTCCCTGGCGCAGGAACAGTTCGAGGCGCTCGTGCGCGCCGGCGCCTTCGACTCCCTGCAGGACCGTCGCGACGCGCTGTTCCGCGTCGGCGCGCTTTCCAACACGCACGCGAGCGGAGGCTTCGAACTCCTCACGGCGGCCCCCGACACCCCGCCGCTGGCAACGCTCGAACTCGAGAAGCAGTTCACGTGGGACCACGAGACCATGAGCTTCAGCCCCTTGGAGGTCCACGCGCTCGACTTCATGCGCAGCCAGCTGCGCGAGCTGGAGTGCGTCCCGCTGGCCAGCCTACGCCGCCGACCCCGCCACGCCACGGTTCGAACGGCCGGCCTCGTGGTGAGCAGGCAGAAGCCGCCGACCGCCAAGGGATTCGCCTTCTACGTCCTCGAGGACGGTCCGGTGCGCGCGCAGCTCATCATCCCGCCAGACCTGTGGGAGTCGCACCGGGTGATGGTGCGCGACGCCGCCATCCTGGTGGCCGACGCGGTCGTGGAGGACACCGGCTATCAAGTGACCCTCAAGGCGTCGACCCTGGCCAGCCTGCCCTCGCCCATCTCCGTCCGGGGATACCACTTCGGGTGATGGCCTCTCCCCTACCCCGCACCGCGCCGCGCCAGCGTGGCGTCTCCTCCTAGAGCTGGTGGGGAAACGCGGGTACCGAGAGCACCAGGGGTACGTCACCGGAGCTAAAGTACCGTTCCTTTCCCGCTCGAACCGGGCTCCCGGTCCCACGGCGGCCTTCGGCTCCCACCGGCCTATCTCCGGCCGCCCGCTCGCCAGCAGCGGCACGAACGGCGAGCTGGTCAGCCCGGCTACAACGGTCATCCCGGCGGATGCAATCTGCCCGCCGGGATGATCAGGCCGTCAAGAAGTACCCACGATTCCCCAGTTATCGCGGCTGGTACCGCGGTCTCCCCACCAGTCGGCGGCTCTCGGAGGCGAAGGTGAAGTACTTCACGCCGGAACCAGTACCCTAGAGTTCCCGGTTCAGCGAGCGAGTACCCACGTCTCCCCCGACGAGCCGCCACATCCATGCGCTGCCCGTCGGTCAGGCCACCCCGGCCCGGAACCCCTCCAGCACGCGCCTGACCTCATCGGCATGGCCGTCCGGAACCACCGTCGTCCACGCATGCGCTACCCGACCCTGCGGGTCTATCAGGTAGGACTGCCTGAGGATGCCCATGCGCTTCTCTCCGCCCACCTCCTTCTCACCGTAAGCCCCGTACGCGTTGATGGTGGTCATGTCCGGATCGGTGAGCAGAGGGAAGTTGAGGTCGAACTTCTCCGCGAAGGCCTCATGGCTGGCCCGGTCGTCCGCCGAGATGCCGTACACTTTCGCGCCGATGTTCCCGAAGTGGGGCAGCGCGTCGCGGAACTGGCACGCTTCCGTGGTGCACCCGGGCGTGTCGTCCTTCGGGTAGAAGTACACGACCACCCACGAACCCCTCTGATCCGAGAGCCTGTGGACGTTGCCGTCTTGATCGCTTAGCGCGAAATCGGGAGCGTTGTCGCCGACTTGGAGCATGGTAGAACCTCCGGCTCCAAGCCTAGCCCGGCCGGGCGCTCCTCCACGCATCGCGTGCCGCGTGGCTCAGCAATCAGCGCGAGACCTCAGTCTTCGATCAGCAACCGGTTGAGCTCGTCGAGCAGCTCCGTGACCCGCCCGAGCTTGCTCGGGCCGAGGCCGGCGAGCCTGCGTCTGTTGAGTAGGCGCTTGGTACTTGCCACCAGCCGTTGGGCGTCCACGGGGACGCCAGCCGCAGCCGCCGCAACGGCGCGGTGATCCCCCTGACGCAGCTCCGTTATCCGCCGCCTGATCTGGCTGAGAGACAGGCCCTCCCCCACCGCCTCGGCGAGCAAGAGCCGCTGCGCCCGGCGATCGTCCAGGCGGGCGATGGCCTGGGCCTTGGTGAAGGCCAACTGCCCGCTCCTGACCGCGTCGAGCAACTCTGAAGGGAACTCGAGGATGGGGAGCCGGTTGCTGACGAAGGAGGACACACTGAACCGCCCCAGACGCTTGAACATGCCCAACGTCTGCTCGCGTCGCGCGCGATCGATCGGCCGCGAGCCGCCTCTGCCCCGTTCCTCGCCATAGAGCGCCTGGAGGAACGCGACGACATCGGCCCGCGGCGCCTCGAGGACTAGCTCTAGGAGGCCGAGCACGGCCTCGGTCTCCTCCACCGCGTTCAGGTCCTCGCGCTGGAGGTTCTCCGTTATCGCGATCTCGAGCGCCTCGCGGTCGTCGAGCTCGACTATCACGGCGGGCACCTCGCTCAAGCCTGCCATCCGCGCAGCGCGCGCCCTGCGCTCCCCGGCCACGACCTCGTAGCCCGTGCCGACGCGCCTCACGATGATCGGCTCCAACACCCCGCGCTCGCGGATGCTCTCCGCCAGGTCGCTCAGCGTTGTTCCGTCGAAATGCTTCCTCGGCTGACTATCGTTGTAGCGCAGGTCGGCCAAACCGATACCCGTCGTGGACTGCTGCTCGACACTCGTCTCGATCTCACCGAGGATGGCGCCGAACACGGCGGCGCGGTCGAGCTCGTTCTTCCGTTTCTTCGCCACCGCTTCACCCCTCCAGTCGTTCGAGCAACTCCGCGGTCACGCGCCTGACCTCCAGGTCCGCCTCGCTGCCAGGAGCGTACACCGGGATGGGCATGCCTTGAACCTGCGCATCCGAGTAGTACGCCGGCCTAGACGCCAACGGCGTAGACACGGGCGCCACGGCCGCCAGCTGCTCACGGATGATCTCCAAGCTGTCACGGTCGTGGCGCGTACGCCTATCGTGCTGCGTGAGCACGAAGAGCGCGATGTCGAGGTTGCGCGCCGCCTTGCGGTACTCGCGGACCATCCGGATGACGGTAGGGATCCCGTCCAGGCCCTTGCGGTTGGTCGGTAGGGGCACGACGATCCTATCGGCGGCGACGACCGCCAGCGCCGATAGCTGCCCCAGGCTGGGCGGCGGATCGATGAGCACGTAGTCGTAACCCTGTAGGCGCCTGACGGCCTCGCGCAGCCTGACGACGCCCATGAAGACGCTGAGGATCTCGCGCTCCACGATGGCGATGTTCAGGTTGCTCGGGATGAGCCCCATGCCGTGAACGGCGAGGGGCTCGGGTAGCACGAGATCGTCGTCTCCCGCACGCGCACCGGGATCGCTATCTCTGTCCGCATCACCCAGCACGGCGGGGTAGATGGTCTGCGACAAGGCGATGTCGTCCTCGACGCCCAGCCAGCGCGTGAGGTTCGCTTGCGGGTCGACGTCGATGAGCAGCACGCGCCTGCCCATCTCGGCGAGGACGTAGCCGACGTCGCGGACCGTGCTGGTCTTGGCCACCCCGCCTGCATGGTTGAAGAACGTCAGCACCTTCACGCGGCCACCCGCCTCCTGAGGACCAGCAACTCGAAGATGCCGGCCCGTCGATTGTACCTTCCGCGGTTACGCGCGACGACCGCCAGCGCGCACGGACGAGAGCCGGCGAGAACCGGTGTGTCGAACCTGGTGCCGAACCTGGTGCGGGCGTGGTGCCGACGTGGCGCCGGGCATGATGATGGGCGCGAAGGGGGGACGAACCGAAGGCTGCCATGGTGGTCGCGGCCGCAACGTAGCCGCGTGGGTCGTAACCGAGCGCGCCGCACTCGCATCGTGTCGATCACGCCATAACGTTATGGCGATCACGCACGCCGCGATTCTCGACTAGCCTCGCAACGCCGAGCTTCCACTAGCTTCCGCAGGCCTGCCGCGCAATGCCAAGAGGACGCGCTCCACGATGAAAGGTGGTTTAGCCATAACGTTATGGCGGCGAGACCTCTTGTCCTGGACGCGATCGAGACGCAGTGACAACCCTCAATAGAAGCGGTCGCACGCCTCGGACTCGCGGACGCATGTCCGCATCGGCGCATCGCATGACACCCTGCCGCGCACGCCCCATAGGAGCTCGGAAGGAAGGCGTAGGCGCCCGAGAAGCTCCCGAGACGTGCCTGACCACGGCCACGCTCAATAGCCCAGCCGGTACCGATCTTCCCCCACTTAGCCGCGAATGACCCTCAAGTGCCATTCACCGCCCGGACGAGTACCGCCACATCCCCACATGCGCTTCGGGACCTCGCCAGGCGGAGCGGGGCGACCCGGGGCAGGGAAGAGGACGAGGACGAGGAAAATAGCACCTCGGCTCCTAGCCCCGTCCCGCGTCTACAGGGTGGAATCCCAGCTAGCGGCATCGCCACTCGCCGTCAACCGCGAGAACCCACACGGTAATACCTTGGCGCAAGAACGACGCGAAAGGTCGCGACCAGGACGACGAGGACCCGACGAGGCGACGGTCGTCACGCCGTCCTCGGAGCAGGGCCCGTGCGATGGGAGTCCATGAGTGTTTCTGCCAAGCCCATCGGCCACGTAGTCCGCCTGGTAGCCGACGACTCGGAAGCGGACGCCGAGCGGGTAGGTAGGGCGGGGAAGACAGGGTACTGGACGGCGAAGTAGGGAAGCGGGGGTACTAGGATCAGAGGCGATGGTCCCGCAGCGGTCGGAACGTCGTGTGGGAAGAGAGCGGTACCGGCCGCGGCTCCAGCCCGGAAAAGGGGACACCGTGGGACCAAGGTAGCTGTCGGAGGTGGTGGCGCTCGGCAGTGGCGCCCCGGCGTCCATGCCGCTACTGGGTTGAGCTCTACTCTGGTCACAGCATCAGGGCATTGCGGTGTTTTCTTCAAAAGCTTTAGCATTCTCTTTAATGGAGTGCGGGCGGATCGCGTTCCTCACGTGCGTTTCGTGGTTCGAGCGGGTGAGGCGGGGTACCGCGGCGGGACGTGCGCGGTACCCGGTGGGGACAAGCGGGGTACGCGTCTGGGAAGGGCCGGGTACCAAAGGGGAGGACGCGGGTACCGGAGCGGGAAAACTGGGGAACTAAGCACGGCGCCCCGCGGATGGTGGGAATAATAGGGGAAACGTTGACCCATCATCCCCACTGGCCGTATCATCTTCGAGGCGCGGAGGTCTGCACGTAGTCAAGCAGCCCGCGCGACCACTGGAGCTTCGGCCCGCGCCTGCCTCCGCGAGACGGTGGTGGCGAACGGCTCCGGTAGGGTAGGGGAGAGGCGATGAGCGAAGAGACACCTTTCGGCGAGGCGGTCGGCAGGACGGCTGCGCGTCAGGCGCAACCGGCGGGCAGACCCCGCTCACAACGGACCAAGAGCAAGCAGCGTGCGCCGCAGCGGAGGAGCTACGGTCCGTCTCTCTCCATCACCCAGGCCAACCCCTTGGCGCTCAGCCGGCAGGAGATGGGCATCCTCACGAAACGGTTGCTCGTCCTCGCGCTCTCCGACATCACCAAGGAAGACCTCACGCTTGAGCCGATCCGCATCACCGCTTGGGAGTACGCCCAGCTCTTCAACATCAGCGGCAAGAGCATCTACTCGCGGATCGAGGAGTCGGCTAGGGAGCTCCTGGAGCAGACCATCCAGATCAAGGAGCCCAACGGCGACTGGGTGATGTTCCAGTGGGTCTCGGAGGCGCGCTACGACAACGGGCGCGACAGCGGCGAGATGGCTGCCATCGAGATCCACATCCACCCGAGGCTCAAGCCCTACCTCCTTCAGCTCAGGCGCGACTTCAGCATCATCCCCACCGAGCAGCTCCTGTCGTTCGAGAGCTTCAACAGCATGCGCCTGTTCGAGGTGCTCTACACGGCCAGCTACGCCGGCGAGCGCTCGCAGCTCATCTTCGACGTCGACGACCTCAAGCTCCGTCTCGGCCTCGACGGGAAGTACGAGCGGTTCAAAGACTTCCGCTACGTCCTCGACAAGGCGCAGGAGGAGTTCGGCGCCTACACGTGCCTGACCTTCGATTACGAGCCGGACAAGGTAGGCCGTAAGTTCCAGCGCGTGTCGTTCCAGATCAGGCGCAACGACGTCTTCCAGCCGCGTGTGCGCCTGCCTGCGAGCCTCGCCAAGCGCGTCGCGCAGAAGGCCGACAAGGAGCAGCTCCTCAAGGAGCTCCAGGCGGCCGACGCGCTGCGCGACATCGGCTGGGGCCAGGATCCTGAGCGGTCCGTTGCCCGCTACGGCGCCCAGCGGGTCCTCGACCTGGTCGCCTACGCGCGCGTGCTGCAGGCGCGAGCGGAGCAGGGCGGCAGGCCGATCTACAACCTCGGCGGTTTCGTCAACAGCCTGCTCCAACAGGGCGTCGAGCCGCCCAGGCAGGACGAGCCGGAGAACGGCGGTCCGCAACCGCTCACGCGCGAGCAGGCGCGCAGCATCGCCACGACCATCGCGGACGCCTTGCACCGCGCCCGCAGGCAACGTGCCGCGGACGCCTGGGAGGCCCTGTCTCCCGACCAGCGGGACCTCGTCCACACGCTCATGCAGGCCACCGTCCACAGGTTCACCCTCGAGCGCATCGAGGCCGACGGCTGGCAGGGCGCCCTCTACGAGACGAGCCGCATGGACGTCATGACGACCCACGGCCTCATGACGCTGCCGCCGCACCTCCTCGACGTCGCCGCCTACCTGAAGGCCGTCGACCCGCTGAAGGAGTACGGGGAAGCTGACCGGGAGAAGATCCTCGCCGAGTTGCAGGACGCCCAGTGACTGAGATCGCCTAGACGACCCGATCGCATGCCAGCCCGGATAGGGGAGAGGTGCCGCCTCACCTCGCGTGAACTCGGTGGGCTGTCGACGACGCGTGAGCGGCTGGTGGGGGCGTCACCTTGCCTCGCGCGGGCTCGATACGTCCCCCAGTCTGTCTCGAGCGCCATAGGTTCTCAACCAAGGTTAGCCGGCAACCTTAGATGGCGGACTCCGTGGCTAAGGTTGCCGACCAACCTTGGTTCACTTCCTAGTGCGCGTGAAAGCCCTCCTGGCGTCGCCGATCGCTTGGCCAGCCGCCGCTGGAAGGTGTGGCTAGCATCAAGGCGGTGGCGGTAATAGTAAGAGACCTTGTAAGAATCCCGTGACGCCCTCTCCGTAGGCTGTGGTCGTGGATTCGAGGTAACTCTCCCATTACCTCCTCCCATCCTCTTCCGATCTGAGCCCCGCGCCTCCCACGCGGGGCTCGCCCTTTGGGACGCCCCCGGGGGGGGGCGGCACGGAGCGATCCGCGCCGCGCCGGCTGCCGACTACGCGCCGCGCCGGTTAGGCCGCGCCGCCCACCACGCCCCGCGCCTTCGCCGCCCCCCGCGCCCGCTGCGCGGCGAACGCCGCGAGCACGCCGGCCCCGACGAGCAGCCAGAGAGCGGCGTCGTAGCCGCCCGTGCGCACGTGCAGCAGCCCGACGCCGAGCGGCGCGACGGTCTGCGACGCCGCGATGAAGGTCGCCATGCTGCCGTTGATGGCGCCGTAGTTGGCGGAGCCGAACGCCTCCCCGACGAGCCCGCCCCGCGCCAGGGTGCTGGCCCCGTTCGCGAGGCCGAACAGCGCCGCGAACACCCACAGGCCGACCCCACCCGGCAGGGCGAGGAGCCCGAGGAGGGCGAGGACGCGCGTCAGGTACGTACCGACCGCCAACGTGTAGAGGCTGAAGACGCGCGCGGCGGGCGCGAAGACGACGCGGCCGACGACCTGCACGAGCCCGATCGAGCCCGCCACGGCGGCCACCAGGGCCGGGGCGTAGCCGCGCTCGAGGAGCAGCGGCACCGAGTGGGCCGCGACGGCGACGATCGCGAGCCGGTCGGCCACGAACGCCGCCGTGAGCCACCAGAACAGGCCGGAGCGCAGCGCCTCGCGGGCGCCCGTAGCGGGCTCCGTGGGGGGCGAGGGCGCCATGCCGGGCGCCGACGCGGTCGCCGAGCCGGACGCGGTGCCGGGCGCCGACGTCGGCGCCGCGCCCGTCCCGGACCCGGTCGCCGGCGCCGCCCCCGAGCCGGACGGCGCGCGTCCGTCCGGCTCCTGACCGAGCCGGCGCGGGTGGTCGCGCAGCACGAGCGCATGCAACGGGACACATGCGACGGCCAGGACCAGGGCGAGCAGCCGCAGGGCGACGCGCCACCCGAACCCCTCCAGGGCGGCCGTGGCGACGGGCACGAAGATCGTGCTCGCGAGACCGGCCACCATCGTCACGACCAGCATGGCCTTGATGCGGTCGCGCCTGAACCACGCCGCCAGGACCGTGAACGCGACATCGTAGAGCGTGAGCCCCATCGCCAGGCCGATGCCTGCCTGTGCCAGGAACAGACCCGTCAGTGAGTTCGCGTACGACCACAGGAGCACGCACGCCGCGCCGAGCAGGGAGCCGACGCTCATGGGCACGCGCGCGCCGCGCGCGTCCACCCACCGCCCGATGGGCATGGCGGCCAGGCCGGACAGGAGCAGCCCGAGCGAGTAGGCGCCAGAGGTCTGGGCGCGCGTGAAGCCGAGCTCGGCCTCCATCGGCACCGTGAACACGCTGTAGGCGTAGTAGAGGACCCCGTAACCGACGGTCTGCGTGACGGCCAACGCCCAGGCGATGCGCCAGCCGTGGAACCTCATGGCGCGAAGCGTATCAGGTGGGCGACCTGACCACGCGGGGCGCTGCGCTACCGGAACGGCGCCGGGCGGAGCGCGTAGGGCAACGCCCCTAGCGGCTCGCTGACGCGCTACCCTCACGCATGGAACGCCACGTCGCCAGACCGCTCACGACGCCACCGCAGCCCCACGGAGGCCGGCCGGCCCCCGACCCGTTCGCCGCCACCGGCCTCGCCCTGCGCTGGGGCGTCGTGTCCACGGGCAAGATCGCGCATACCGTCACCGCCCAGCTCGCGCTCCTCGAGGACGCGCGGCTCCAGGCCGTGAGCAGCCGCGACGCCACCAAGGCGGCGGCCTTCGCCACCCAGTACGGCTTCAGTGCGTCCTACGGCGGCGCAGGTGGTTACGAGGCCCTTGCCGCCGACCCCGAGGTGGACGTCGTGTACGTCGCGACCCCACACGGCCAGCACCACGCCGTCGCCGGCGCCATGCTGCGCGCGGGCAAGCACGTCCTCGTCGAGAAGGCGTTCGCGATCACGGCGGCCGAGGCCGAGGACCTCGTACGCCTCGCGCGCGACCGCGGTCTGTTCCTGATGGAGGCCGTCTGGACGCGCTTCCTCCCCACGTACGTGGCCGCTATGGACGTCCTGGAGAGCGGCGAGCTCGGCCGCGTGCGCTACGTGCAGGCCGACATGGGTTTCATGGCCGAGCGCGACCCCAGAACGCGCCTCTGGGCACCCGTGGACGGTGGCGGCGCGCTCCTGGACCTGGCCGTCTACCCGCTCTGCTGGGTGATCGGCGCCCTCGGTCTCCCGACCGGCGTGCGGGCGACAGGGAACGTGAACAGGGACGGCGTCGACGAGCTCTGCGCCCTCGCGCTGACGCACGCGGGCGGCGCGCACTCCCAGGTCGTGGTCTCGTTCGTCTCCGATTCGACGCGCAGGGCGCGCATCGTCGGCACCGAGGGGTGCCTGGAGACGGGCCCGTCCCTCAGCCGCCCGAACGGCTTCACGGTCGTCAAGGGTGCCGCGCGCCGGTCCGAGGAGTTCGAGCTGACGGACGCGCCCTACGCCTTCCAGCTCCGCGAGGTGACGCGCTGCGTGCAGGCCGGCCTGCACGAGAGTCCGGCCATGCCGCTGGAGCAGACGCTCGCCACCATGCGGCTGTTCGACGAGGTGCGGCGGCAGGTGGGCATCACCTACCCGAACGACGCGCGGCGCGGGTGATTAGGCGGGGCTCGCGAAGGGCCGTCGGCGGGTCAGAGGGCCAGGCGGCGTTGGGCGGTATCCGCGCGCGCGTCAGTACCCGACGGCCTGCCCGTCCTTCCGGGGGTCAGTGCCCGCCACGTAGCCGCCATCGGCCCTATAGATGAGCTGAGCCCCTCCGAACGCGAAGTCGGCGCCGAGGCTCGACTCCTGGATGATGTGTCCGCGCGCCTCCAGCTCGGCCAACACGGTGGGGGAGAAGCCTGCCTCTACCGCCACCTTGGTGCCCCCCAGTACCTGCCAACGTGGGGCGTCGGCGGCGGCCTGAGGGTTCTGCTGGTGGTCGACGACCCGGACGACCATCTGGGTGTGGCCCTGGGGCTGCATCGGGCCGCCCATGACTCCGAAACTCATCAGAGGGGCGCCTTGCTTGGTGAGGAAGGCCGGGATGATGGTGTGGAAGGGCCGCTTTCCTCCCGCCACGCAGTTGGGGTGACCGGACTTCAGCACGAAGCCGGCTCCGCGGTTCTGTAGGGAGATCCCAGTGCCTGGAACGACGACCCCGGAACCGAAACCGTGATAGTTCGACTGGATGAAAGAGACCATCATGCCCGTTTCGTCTGCCGCGGTCAGGTAGACGGTCCCTCCCGGTCCGGGCACCCCATGCTGCGGCGAGCCGGCGCGCCGCATGTCTATCAACCTCGCCCTGCCGGCCAGGTAGTCGTCGTCGAGAAGGGATGAGACGGGCAGTTCCATGTGCTCGGGGTCCGCCACGTACCGGTAGCAGTCGGCGAACGCGAGCTTCATGGCCTCGATCTGAAGATGTAGGGAGTCGGCCGAGTCGACCGGCACGGACGCCATGTCGTAGTGCCTGAGGATGCCGAGCGCCATGAGCGCCGCGAGGCCCTGGCCGTTCGGTGGGATCTCGTGCAGCTCGTGCTCCCTGTAGGGGGTCGAGATGGTCTCCACCCAATCCGCCCTGTGGCCGGCCAGGTCCGCTTCGGTCATGGCCCCGCCGCCGAGCCGGGCCTCCGCCGCGATCCGTTCCGCGAGCGCGCCCTGGTAGAAGGACTCCCCTCGGGTGGAGGCTATCTCCGTGAGCGTGGCCGCTTGGTCTGGGTTGCGGAAGCGCTCACCGGCCGCCGGCGCGCGCCCGTTCGGCAGGAACACCCTGTTGAACTCCGGGAAGTTGCTGAACGTCGCCTCCGCGCGCTGCCACAGCCGGGCCGTGATGGCTCCGACCAGGAACCCGTCCCGGGCGTACCCGATGGCGGGTTCGAACAGCCGCTCGAAGGGGAGGCTCCCCAACTGCTCGTGGAGTTCGACCCAGGCGGAAACGGCGCCTGGCACCGTCACGCTGTCCCAACCGCGCAGGGGCATCGACGTCATACCGGCAAAGCGTTCCGCGCTCAAGGCGGCGGGCGAGCGACCGGAAGCGTTGAGGCCACGCAATTGCGTGCCGTCCCACACGATGGCGAAGGCGTCGCTACCGATGCCGTTACTGGTCGGCTCCACCACCGTGAGGGTGATGGCCGCGGCGATGGCGGCGTCCACGGCATTGCCGCCCGCGAGGAGCATGCGGAGGCCCGCCTGAGCGGCGAGAGGCTGCGAGGTCGCGACGACGTTGCCCGCCAGGAGGGGGGAGCGGCGAGTCGGATAGGTGACGGCTAAGTTCATGACGACTACTCCGCGGCGGCGACCGGGGTGCTCGCGAGGTTGAGCCACGCTTCCCAGTCCCATGAGCTCTTGACCACTTCGGCCAGTTGGAAGGTCTCCATGCTCTTGATGGCTGGTGCTGCCGCTGGCACCTCGTTGACCAGGAACCGGTGGAGGTCCTTCTGAGACCGGTGGAGGGTCTGGATGATGACGTCCGCGGAGCCGAAGGACATCCCGACGAAGCGGACGTTGCGGTAGGTCGCCAGCTTCTCGGCGACTTCCGTGACGTGACCCGGCTCCACACGCAACATCGTTAGGGCCATCACCGTGATCCCGAACCGCATGGCGTTCCCGACGGCCGTCACCCGGATGTAGCCCTCTTCCATGAGGCGGTTCGCTCGGAACCGCGCGGTTCCTTCGGCTATCCCCAAGTTCTGGGCGATATGGCGATACGACCGCCTACCATCTTCGGCTAGCTGCGTGACGATCTTCCTATCGAGGTCGTCGAGGGCCCCGGCGGGCGGAGTCGAGGGGCCTGCGGGTTCATCGTTGAGAAACACCTTTCATCCTCCTGTGTCCTGGCGTAGTCCGTGCAGTATACCCCTTCACGATATGCGCAGTGACAGCCGGATGGATTGACAGAATCAACAGCTTAGATATAATCCTTCTATCGTTCTCGGCATTCTAGCGCCGGTTGGCTGCGCATATGAAGGAGGCCCGTTCATCAGTCCTGGTAGACCTACCGTGCGTCCCAGCGGACGCGAGCCAGCTCGTAACAGGAGGAGTGATCGATGAAGTACCTACTGGTCGCCGCGCTATTTCTAGGAGCAGTGGCTTTGGCCCAAGCCCCTGACGCCAACACCTTGGTCATCGCTCAAAGCCGCAGCACGTCCACCCTCGACCCCGCGGCCATCAGCGACGCCGCCACTTTCAACATCACCAGGGGCCTCGTCTTCGCCAGCCTCGTGGACATCGACGCTGACGGCAAGGTGACGCCGTCCCTCGCCGAGAGCTACTCCGTCTCGGAGACCGGCACCGAGGTCAGCTTCAAGCTCCGCGAAGGCCTGCAGTGTCACGACGGCGAACCGTTGACGGCGGAGGACGTCGTATACACCATCAAGCGCGCCGCCGATCCCGCCAACGCCTTCACCGGCAACATCGTCAACTTCGTGTTCCCGAACATCGGTTACGTGGATGCGCGGGTAGACAGCGAACTGGAACTGACGGTCGTGATGAGCCGTTACAACCCGGCCGCGGTGGCCTTCATGGCCGACATCCTGGTCCACTGCAAGGACGCCTACGAGAAGATGAGCCTCGACCAGGCGGCCAACAACCCGATCGGCTCCGGTCCCTACCGAGTGGTCGAGTACGTCAGGGGTGACCGCGTCGTGTTGGAGAAGGTCGCCGATTACCCCCTAGAGAAAGGCCAGGGCGGCTGGCAACGGTTGGTCTGGCGCACGATCCCCGAGGCGTCCACCCAAGCGGCCGAGCTCATCGCGGGTAACGTCGACATCGTGGCCGGCGTCGTCAGCGACCACGTCGCCGCCATCAACAACTCCGGCACCGCGACCGTCAAGCCCGTGATGGGCACGCGGCGCATCTCGATCTGGTTCAGCTTCAACGAGAAGATGGCGCAGTCGAGCCCCGGCGCCGCGGCCATCCAGTCCGTCGATGTGCGCCGCGCCATCCAGTACGCGATCGACGTGCCGTCCATCTGCGCCAACCTCCTCGGAGTGGAGTGCAAGCGCATGACGACGCTCGTGAACCCGCCCAACGACAACCCCGCCCTCGAGCCGTACCCGTACGACCCGGCGCTCGCCGAGAAGATGCTCGACGACGCCGGCTACCCGCGCGGCGCGGACGGGGTGCGCTTCACCCTCAACCTCCAGACCCCGAACGGCCTGTTCGCCAACGACGTCAACCTCGCCTTGACGGTGGCCCAGTACCTGGAGGACGTCGGTATCCCCACCGCCGTCGAGGTCATGGAGACGGCGTCGGTCTTCACCCCCCTCCTGCAGTCGCACGAGGCGGGCCCGCTGTTCATCAACAGCATCGGCGGCGGCACGTGGAGCCCGATCCGCGACATGGGGCTCTACGCGAGCTTCAAGGCCAACAACAACTACAACGACTGGAACAACCCGGAGTGGTTCGAGCTGTACGAGAAGATGCTCGCCGAGCGCGACCCCGAGGCGCGCCAGGCGATCGTCAACGACATGCTCGTGATCTTCTACAACGACCCGCCCTGGATCCTCCTCTACTTCCTGCCGAGCTTCTACGGCGTTAGCGATCGCATCGACTGGACGCCCCGCCGCGACGACCGCATCGACCCGTTCACGGTCCATCTCGTCGTCAACTAGGTTCCCGTCCTCGTAAGACCCCGCGGACGCAATCGTGCAGGTCGGCGCGTCAAGGCCGACCTGCACGATAGCGACGGTCCAGAACGTAAAGGGAGGTGACCGTACTTGTTGGCCTACATAACGAAGCGGCTCTCGCAGAGCCTGATAGTCATCCTGGGCGTGACGCTCATCACGTTCCTCGCGTTACATCTGGGTGGCGACCCGACCTACCTCTTCATCGGGGAGATGGCGAGTGAGGAGGCCATCGCCGCGACGCGAGCGAAGCTCGGCTTCGACCGACCGCTCTACGAGCAGTACCTCTCGTTCCTGGGCGGCCTCGCTCGGGGCGATTTCGGCAACTCCCTGACCTACAGGGAGCCCGCCCTCGGGGTCGTACTCGGCCAGTTCCCAGCCACGCTCGAACTGACCGTCTTCGCCATGCTGTTCGCCACGGTGCTCGCCATACCGTTCGGCGTCTTCGCCGCCCTGAAGCGCGGTACGACGGTGGACGGCGGCATCATGATCTTCGCCATGATCGGCCAGTCCATGCCGAGCTTCTGGTTGGGCATCATGCTGATCCTCTTCGTCGGCCTGGGCCTCAGGTGGCTCCCGATATCTGGACACGTCGCCGTCATCCAGCCGTTCCTGGCTGGCGATCTGGCGACGGCGCTCAAGAACGTCCCGTCAGCCGTCAAGTATCTGTTGATGCCGAGCGTGACGATAGCGTTGTTCTCGCTGTCTCGCAACGCCCGCCTTATCCGCTCCTCCATGCTCGAGGTGCTGTCGCAGGACTACGTCAGGACCGCGCGCGCCAAGGGCCTGGCCGTGCCGGCCGTGGTCGTGCGGCACGCGCTTCGGAACGCCTGGCTGCCCGTGGTCACGATGTTCGGGCTCGAGTTCGGCTTCCTGCTGTCCGGGGTCGTGGTGGTGGAGACGATCTTCTCCTGGCCCGGCGTCGGGCGCCTGGTGTTCAACGCCATCAACCAGCGCGACATCCCGCTGGTCCAGACTGCCGTCGTCATCTTTGCGCTCGTCTTCGTGCTCCTCAACCTCATCGTCGACCTGTTCTACGCCCGGCTCGACCCGCGCGTGCGCTTGGGGTGAATGACGACGTGCCGACGCAACCTGCATCGGTGTCGCTAGAGCCGGGCCAACCCGCTCCCGCCTCGCCGGTGGGCGACCTGAGGCGCGCTCGCCGGCGCTCCACCGCCCGGCGAGTGTTCAAGAGCCTGCTGCGGGCGAAGTGGCCGCTGTTCGCCCTCGTGATCCTCGTCGTCGTCTCCGTGACGGCCTTGATCGGCCCCCGGGTCGCGCCGAAGGACCCGAACAGGCAGAACATCGTCGCCCGGCTTCAGCCCCCGATGCAGCCGGACAGGACGGGGAAGGTGAGCGCCTACCTCGGCACCGACGGGTTGGGGCGCGACGTCCTGAGCCGGTTGCTCTACGGTGCCAGGGTCTCCGTCATAGTCGGGTTCAGCGCCGTCTTCATCGGCGGCCTCATCGGCACGTCACTGGGGGTGACGGCGGGTTACTTCGGCGGTCGGCTCGACAGCATCATCATGCGTCTGGCCGACATCCAGCTGGCCTTCCCGTTCATCCTGCTCGCCATCATGTTCCTGGTCGTGTTGAAGCCGGGGATCGGGAACCTAATCCTCATCCTGGGGGTAGGGCAGTGGGTCACGTACGCCCGCATCGCCCGCGCGCAGACCATCTCCCAGCGCGAGAAGGAGTACGTCGAGGCGGCCAGGGCCCTCGGCGCGCGGACGCTCGCCGTGGTGTTCCGGACGGTACTGCCCAACATCCTCGCCCCGCTCATCGTGATCGCCTCGTTCAACGTCTCCAGCGTCATCCTCTCCGAGGCGTCGCTGTCCTTCCTCGGTCTCGGGGTGCCGCCGACGGTGCCGACGTGGGGCGGGATGCTCGCCGAGAGCCGCGATCAGCTGCTCGCCGGCAGGTGGTGGCTCGCGGTCTTCCCGGGCGTGGCGATAGCGCTAACGGTCCTCTCCTTCAACCTGCTCGGCGACTGGCTGCGCGACTTTCTCGACCCCCGGCTGCGGGGCATCCAGTGACAGGCGCTACACCTCGTGGGAGCCGAGCCGAGCGATCTCACGAGCCAACAGGAGGCAGCATGTTCCAAGACTTCGTCAATAGGGAAGCCCTCGACTCCTTGTTCGCGTACACGGCGGTGGAGGTCCTGGTCGCGAGCTCGCCGAAGAACGTCTTCTACCTCACCGGCAGCCCTACCGCCATCCCGGACATCCACCTCCTGCCCTGGTACACGCCATCCGCCGCGTCATGCGGCGTCGCCCTCGTCCAGCCCGACGGCAGCTCGCTGCTCTTCGTCGAGGAGGCCGACCTCGCCGTCAGCCGTGAGTTGGCATGGGCGCCCGTCACGGCGTTCAACCGCGAGGACGGCTCCGCCATCGGGGCGCTCGCGGCTTACCTGAAGGCGCACGGCTTCGAGGAGAGCATCGTCGGTTACGAGTCGGAGGGGATGACCGCGTCGGCCTGCCGGGAACTGAGAGCGCTCCTGCCCCGGTTGCGCTTGACACCCGTCGACGAGGCGTTCGACCTCATGCGCAGCCTCAAGACCCCTGGCGAGATCGCGATGATCAAGCGCTCCGCCGACATCCTAGACGACGCGATGATCCAGGCCTTCGCGGAAGCGCGTGAAGGCGACACGGAGTGGGACCTGCACTCGGCCATCCTCGGCAACGCGCTGGAGCTCGGCGCCGAGTACTGCCGCGGCGGTCTGATGATCGTGGAGGAGAACGGTGAGCCGCATAAAGGCGTGGGCGAGCGACCCATCCGGCACGGCGACCTGATCTTCGCCGACCACGCCACTTTCCTCGGCGGCTACCCCTCCAACCAGTCGCGCCACGCGATCGTGGGGGAAGCGTCAGAGGAGCAGGCACGCATGTACCGGATCACCGTCGACGTCGAGCGGGCCCTCATCGAGTACATGCGTCCCGGCGTCACCGGCCGCGACGTCTTCCTGCGTTGCCGAGAGCTCGTGGCCGAGTACGGGATGCAGCACTCGGCCGTCATCGTGGGCCACAGCCTGGGGTTCGGCTACCAGGAGCGCCCCATGATCACCGAGGACGAGGAGATGACACTGCGCGACGGGAACATCATCGCCATCGAGCCGATGTTGCCGCCGACGCAGCGCTACACGGTCCAAGACCTGGTCCTCATCCGCGAGGGCGGGAACGTGCTCCTGTCCGATCGTTTCGACACCGACGAACTGTTCGTCATCGAGGGGAGGCGCTGATGGTAGAGGACCTGAAGCGGGCCACGCGGTTCCTGGAGCGCGGCGCGCTGACGAGCGCGCTGCAGGGGGCCGGGCTCGACGCCGCTGTCGTCCAGTCCGCCAAGAACGTCTGGTACATGTCCGGGCACCCGAGGGTCGGCTCCAGCCAGCGCCCCGGCGGTCCCGGCGCGGCCCTGGCCGTCGGCACGCGTGACGGCGACTCCGCTCTCGTCGTCGGCCGTTGGCATTCGGGCCTCGCTTCCAAGCTCGCCTGGTCTGACGAGGTGGTGAGGTTCCGCAACTTCGCCCAATCCGGTTTCCACACGGTGGCGGACGTGCTCGAGGCCAAGGGGCTCGCGCGGGGGACCATCGGCGTCGAGTTGGACTACGTCTCCGACAAGGAGTACCGCCACCTCATCGGCGCCATGCCGGAGGCCACCTTCCGCGACCTCGGGGGTCTGATCGACGAGTTGCGCGTGCGTAAGGACGCTCGGCAGTTGGCAGAGTCCGCCCGGGCTTACGAGCGCCTCGGCGCCGCGCTGCGGTCAGGCCTGGCGGCCTCTCGCGCCGGCGACACCCGGGTCCAGATCCACAACCGGATCATGCGGGAGATCCTGCGGCAGGGCACCGACACTGGGCGTGGTGGGATCGAGGCCGCCGGCCAACGGATCGTGCCCCTGGTATCGACGCAGGCGGTGCCGGTGGCGCGCGGCGACGTCTTGGTCCTCGACGACACGTGCTCGTTCGGTCCGTACGCGGCGCACCTCTCACGAACGGTGGTGGTCGGCGCTCCCGACGCGGCCGTCGCCGACCAGTACGCCAGGCAGCACGAGGCGCTGCTCGCGAGCGTGGCCGGGTTCCGGCCCGGGATGTCCGCAGCCGAGGCCGCGCGGTCGGTCCACGAGCGGCTGGCCGCCACCGGCCTGGCTTGCGTCCAGCCGGTCGTCGGGCACGGCGTCTCGCTCGACTTCGAGGACATGCCGCTGCTCTCCCCGGCGTCGCGTGACCGGCTCGAGCCCGGCATGGAGTTCGTGGTGGAGCCGCGGGTGCGAGGCGGTCTCGTGGTCAGCCTCAGGGGTGTCATGACCGAGGCAGGGGTAGAGCTCTCCGACTCGGGCTTCGCGGTCGCCCAACCGTACGTTCTCGACAACTGACAAGCGAGGTGCCCAACGATGAGTTGCGAAGCAGCAGGCGCAGGACGTCATGAACAGCACCTCCGGAAGGCCGTCGCTCTGGCGCACGAGAACGTGCTCCAGAGCGACGGTCGACCGTTCGGAGCGGTGCTGACGAGGGACGGCGAGGAGGTCGCCACCGGCGTCAACACGATGTTGGCGACGGGCGATCCCACGGCCCACGCCGAGCTGGAGGCGCTGCGCGCGGCGGCCGGCCGGGGGGCGCTGGGTGGGCAAGGGGAGTACGTGATGTACGCCAGCGGTCACCCCTGTCCGATGTGCCTTGGGGCGATGCTCATGCTGGGGGTCGGCGCCGTGTACTACGCGTACTCGAACGAGGAAGGCCGGCCGTTCGGCCTGTCTACCGAGCACGTGTACGCCGAGCTCGCCAAGCCGGCCACCGAACGCGCGATGCGGTTCACCCACCTGCCCGTGCGGTTGGAAGGCGTCGACCCCTACGCGGCCTGGGTCGCCGCGCGCCGCGCGGGGTAACCGGCGCCGGCGCGCGCCTCGACGGCGTCCCTGGCGCGTAGCCGCCCGGTGCGGGA
>JAMLIB010000013.1 GCA_023954415.1 Trueperaceae bacterium | reverse complement strand
CTCCTTTTTCTCCACGACGTTCGGCTCGCTTCGGGTGCTACCCCTTCAACGCCGCGTGCTCCGCCTTGATGGCGCTCACCCGCTCGGGGTCGAGGATGAGGTCGATGGCGCTGGCGGCCATGATCTTGGCGGCCGTCACGAGGGCGTCCCAAGCCATGTCCGTGTTGCACGCCTCCGCGAACGCGACCGTGTGGGGCACGGAGCCCTTCGTGTCGAGCGGGAGGTTGAACGTGACGTGCGGGATGTACTGGCTCACGTTGCCGCTGTCGGCGGAGGCGAACGTCTGCGGGTCGCCGTCCGGCCGCTCGAGGCCGACCAGGCCGAGGTTGCCGATGACGACCTCGCGCAGGCCGGGGACGACGAGGCGCTCGGCATAGACCGGGTCCTCGGCGATCTCCAGCTTGGCGCCCGTCATGAGCGCCGCGCCGCGCGCGCAGTCGTGCACGCGTTCGCGCACGCGCTCGATGTTCTTGTACGACGCGGCGCGCGTCATCATCCTCACGACCGCCTTGTCCGGCACGCTGTTCGCCGCCACGCCGCCGTCCTCGATGATGCCGTGGATGCGCACGTCCGACGTGACGTGCTGCCTGAGCGCGTTCACGCCCGCGAACGTCAGCATGGCGGCGTCGGCGGCGTTGATGCCCTGGTGCGGGTTGGCGCCGGAGTGCGCGGACTTGCCGGTGAACGTGTAGGTCATGCCGCTCGCGGCGATGTTCGGGCTGCCCACCCTCACGTCGCTGCTGCCGTGCCACATGATCGAGACGTCGGCGACGTCGAACACGCCGGCGTCGATCATGTAGATCTTGCCGCCGCCGCCCTCCTCGAACGGGCAGCCCATCACGTAGACGTTGCCGGGGACGTCGCCGAGGGCGCGCCGGACGGCGATGCCCGCGGTAGCCGCGATGGTGCCGATGAGGTTGTGGCTGCAGCCGTGGCCCAGCCCCGGCAGGGCGTCGTACTCGGCGAGGAGCGCGACCCCGACCCCGCCGCCCATGTGGCCCGGGATGCTCGCCCTGAACGAGCAGTCGACGTCGGAGACCTCGCCCAGCTCGGCGACCGCCTTCTCGACGAACATGCCGTGCTTCTCCAGGTAGTCCGTGAGCAGGTCGGCGGAGCGCTGCGTGCGCCAACCCACCTCCGGGTGGGCGTGGAGGTCCTTCGCGATCGCGACGGCCTCACCTCTCAGGGCGTCGACCTCGGCGAATGCGCGGCTCTTGAGCTCGCTGGCGTTGGGCTTGGTCATCTAGGTCGCCTCCTTCGGTGCGATGTTGACGGCTTGGGTGGACGAACCGGCCTTGCGGTGGCGCTCGGCCCGCTGCAGGACGCTCCGTAGGCTGAACGTGCTGAGGAGGAGCAGGCCGCCGATGACGTAGAAGGCGCTCTTGGTGCCGGAGACGTCGGCGAGGCCGCCGGCGAGCAGGGGCGCGCCCGCGCTCGACACCTGGTTGACGGTGGCCCTCAGGCCTACGGCGTAACCCCGCTCGTCGTCGGAGGTCGCCTCCGCGAGCAGCACGAGGCCGAGCGACTGGTGGAGCCCGGCGCCGACGCCGTGGGCGAACGCGAGCGCCATCAGGAGCCAGACGAGCGACGTCAGCGGCATGACGGTGAGGCCGACGACGGCGATCAGCGCCGCGACGACCATGGTCACCACGAGCCCGGTGCGCCTGAGGAGGATGTTGGTGAACGGGCGGATGGCCGCCTGGCCGAGCGAGCCGGCGGCGAGGATCAGGCCGATGGCGCTCGCGCTCATCGCCCCCTCCTCGAGGAAGATCGGCAGGAAGTTGCCGCGCATGCTGATGGTGAAGAGGCAGATGAACGAGAAGAGGAAGGCGGCCTGGATGGCGGGGCGGCGGAGCAGGACGAGCGCCTGCCCGCGTGCGCGCGGGCGAGGCTTGGTCGGTGCTCCGGCCGGGTGGTTGCCCAGCTGCCAGGCGACCACGAGCATGAGCAGGGCGCCGGCCGCGTAGGCGCCGAAGGCCGCGGTGTAGCCGCTGACGTCCAGGAGGTAGCCGCCGACGAGCGGGCCGACCGTCATGCCGACGGCCGTGATCGTCGCGAACACGCCCACGACCCAGTCCCTGTCGGGCACGCGCGTCGCGTAGGTCTGGGCGCAGATCCACGTCGCCATGTAGAGGCTGCCGTTCACGACCTGCGCGAGGAACAGCAGCGGGACGTTGTCTGCGATGAGGTAGAGGGGCGTCGTGAGGATGGTGCCGACGCTCACCCAGATGAGGCTGCGCGTGAGGCCGAAGCGCGCGGTCCACTCCCCGAGCTGGGCCGCGAAGAGGGCCGGAACGATGAACCGGGCGGCGAGCAGGAGGCCGATGAGGCCGACGGAGATGCCCAGGTCGCCTGCGTAGCGCGGCAGCACGGGCAGCAGGACGCTCTGTTGGTAGAAGCTGCCGAAGGCGAGGAGGTAGATGAGGATCTGGACGCGCCACGGCGTCCGCAGCGTGGTCATGGGAGCGGGGTTCCTTGTGCGGGGGCGACGGCCTCGGGCAGTGGCGGGAGGTCGTGAGGGCGCGTGCGTAGCGGGTGGGGGACGGGCGAGCGCCGGTCGGCGAGGTAGGCAGTCGCCGCCGTCATCCGGGCGTCGCCGCCCCTTTGAGGCGGGGGTCCATGGCGTCGCGCAGGCCGTCGCCCAACAGGTTGAGCCCCAGGACGGTGACGCTGATGGCCAGGCCACCGAGCGTGGCGATCCACGGGGCGTTGGTCAGGTAAGGCCTGCCGGTGGCCACGATGTTGCCCCACGTGGCCGCGCTTGGATCGCCGAAGCCGAGGAAGCTCAGCGCCGCCTCGATGGTGATGGCCGCCGCCACCCTGACGGTGGCGAGGACGATGAGCGGGGCGAGGACGTTGCCGAGGATGTGCTTGAAGAGGATGCGGCCGTGCCCGGCGCCGAGGCCGCTGACGGCCTCCACGTACTCGAGCCGTTTCACCGAGAGCACGGAGGCCCTGACGACGCGCGCGTACTGCGGCACCGAGGCGACGGCGACGGCGAGCATGATGTTCCACAGGCTCTGCCCGAAGAGGCTGAGCACCACGAGCGCCAGCAGGAGGAGCGGGAACGAGAGGACGATGTCCATGACTCGCATGATCAGGGAGTCGACGGCCTCGCCCAGGTACCCGGACAGGAGCCCGAAGAGCGTGCCGACGACCGTGGCTATGGCCACGGAGACGAAGCCGACCATGAGCGAAGGGCGCGCGCCCCACACGACGCGGCTGACGATGTCGCGGCCGAGCTCGTCGGTGCCGAACCAGTGCTCGGCGCTCGGCGGCTTCATGCGCGCCCGCAGGTTGATGGCCTCGGGGTCGAACGGCGCGATGAAGGGCGCGAAGACCGCCACCAGGACGATGAGCGAGACCACGACGGCGCCGACGACCGCCGCGCGGTTGCCCTTGAACGCCTTGAGGAGGCTACGCTTGCGCGCCATTCAGGAGTACCTGATCCGCGGGTCGAGGAGGCCGTAACTGACGTCTACGAGCAGGTTGATCATGACCACCAGGAGCGCGAAGAACGCGACGGTGCCCTGGATCTGCGGGTAGTCGCGCGCCACCATGGCGTCGACCATCACCCGGCCGATGCCTGGGCGGACGAAGAGCGACTCGATGATCACCGTGCCGCCGATCAGGCGGCCGAGGTTGAGCCCGACGATCGTGACGACGGGGATGAGCGAGTTGCGCAGGGCGTGGCGCAGGACGACGACGATGGGCGTCAGGCCCTTCGCGCGCGCCGTGCGCACGTAGTCCTGGCTCAGGGTCTCGAGCATGGCGGAGCGCGTCATGCGCATGATCACGCCGCCCTCGGCCGCGCCCAGCGCTATGGCCGGCAGCGTGAGGTAGTAGAGCGTGCCCGCCAGGCCCTCCGTCACGCCGGCGCCGGTGATGGGGAACCAGCCGAGCTGGACGGAGAAGACGATGATGAGCAGCATGCCGAACCAGAAGTTCGGCATGCTGATACCCAGGAGGGCGGCGGTCGTCACGCCGTAGTCGAGCGCGCTGTTGCGCCGCGCCGACGCGATCACCCCGGCCGGGATCCCGACTATGAGCGCCACGAAGAGGGCGGCCAGGCCGAGCGAGACGGTGTACGGGAGCGCGTCCGAGATGCGCTGGGCAACGGACTGGCGCGTCTGGTAGGAGCGGCCGAAGTCGAGGCGCAGCGCCTTGCCCATGAACGTGAGGTACTGCTCGCCCAAGGGCTTGTCGAGCCCGAGCGATTGGCGCATGTTCGCGAGGTTCGCCGGCGTGGCGTACTCGCCGAGGATGGCCTGGGCGGGGTCGCCAGGGACCAGCCTGACGAACAGGAACACGACCGTCAGCACGCCCAGCAGCGTGGGCACCGCGGACACCAGACGCCTGGCGACGAAGCTCCACCACACCTTCCGCTTACCTCAGTGCTGCTCGACGGACACCGGGAAGAGCCAGGCGTCGTACTGCTGCCGACCGTCCCAGCCCTTCACGTAGTTCCAGTACGGGTGGGCGTGCTTCGGCCAGTAGAGCGGGAGGTACGGCAGGTCGCTCATGACCTGGCGCTGGATCTGCGCGTAGATCTCGGCGCGCTTGGCGGGGTCGCTCTCTACGCGGCCGGCGTCGATCAGGTCGTCGACCTGGTCGTAGAACGTGGCGTTGAGCCCCGGCGGGAAGGCGCTGCTGTGGAAGAAGCTGCTGTACCAGACGTCGGGGTCGGCCCGAGTGGCCAGGGAGACGATGAGGGGCGCCTCGCCGGAGCCGAGCGTCGCCACCCAGGTGCCGGAGTCGACGACCCGCGCCTCCGCGTCGACGCCGATGTCCTTCCACATGGCGCGGATGGCGCCGAGAAGCTCGTTGGACAGGGTGTTCAGCCAGTACAGGGTGGTCTTGAAGCCGTTGGGGTAGCCGGCCTCCGCGAGGAGCTCCTTGGCCTTCTCGGGGTCGTACGGATAGCGCGGCACATCGGTGGTGTGACCGAGGTACGCGGGCGCCAGGTCGGAGTAGGCGGGCGTGGCCAGGCCGCCCCAGATGACTTCCGCGATCAGGTCGCGGTCGAGGGCGTAGTAGAGCGCCTGCCGCACGCGCACGTCGTCGAAGGGCGTCATACGGGTGTTGATGTCGATGCCGTGCGACGAGGACGTCGTGACCTCGCCCGTCGAGATGTTGGCGTTCGCGGCGAGCGTCTTGTAGATCTCAGGGTTCGTGAGGTTCATGGCGATGTCGACCTCGCCGCGCTGCAGCGCCAGCATGCGGACGCTCTCGTCGGCGATCACCACGAAGGTGGCGGTGTCGATCGCCGGCTTGCCAAGGTAGAAGTCCGGGTTGGCCTTCAATACGATCTGGACGCCCGGGGTCCATTCGACGAACTCGTAGGCGCCGGTACCGACGGGGTTGCGGCCGTAGTCCTCTCCCCCGTCCGCGACGGCCTTGGCGTTGGTGATCAGGCCTTGGCGGAACGCCGACACGGAGTGGAGGAACGCAGCGTTCGGGGCCTTGAGGGTGAACACGACCGTGACGTCGTCGGGGGCAACGATGCTGTCGATGTTCTTGAGCTCGCCCTGCCACCTGGAGCCCGTGGCCGGGTCCATGACCCGCTCGAACGACGTGACGACGTCCTGGGCAACGAACTTGCCGTAGCCCTTCTGCCATACGACGTCGTCGCGGAGGTGGAACGTGTAGGTGAGGCCATCCTCGGAGATGTCCCAGCTCGTGGCGAGGTCGGGCACGAGGTCGATGGTGCCCGGCTGGTAGCGCACGAGGCCGCTGTAGATGTTGCTCGCTACCGAGAAGCTGTTGACGTACGACATGTACGCCGGGTCGAGCGTGTCGCCTTCGCCCGGCAGGGCGATGCGGATGGAGTCCTGCGCCTGCGCCAGGCTCCCCGCCGCGAGCAGCGAGACGAGGACGGCGAGGGCGAAGCGGCGGAATGCGCCGAGCGAGCGGTTGTTCACGACCCACCTCCATGGGTAGAGCGACGAGTAGCGACCAGGAGTTACGGCTGAAGCGTCCCGCGTCGATCGCCGACGCGGCTCTTACGGACTCCCTCCATCCACGACCACGTGTGCCGGTCAGTGTGAATGGTGGAGATGCTAGCAGCGGCCAACCGTCATTGTCAATTAGTGAAGTGATAGTTTCACATTCCGCAATCCTTACGATTCCGCTTCGACGCCGGGGCCCGAGCGGTCGTCCGCACGCGGCTCGTGACCGACGCAACGAGCCCCGCGTCGCGCACGTACGGTTGACCTTGCGGCGCCCACGCGGGAGCACCTATATTGGCAGGACCTACGAACCCGATGCCTCCACGCGCGCCGCGTCAGCGCGCCTGGAGCGGCGAGAGGGCGGCCTTGCCTTGACGGAAACTACGCAGAGCGAAAACGGCAGCCAGTACCAACTACAGACGTTGATGCGCGGCGCCGCGGTCCTCGACCTACTGGCCGACAACGACCACCTGACCCTCAAGCAGGTGGCCACGAGCCTGGAGCTAGACACTACGACCGCCTACCGCCTCCTGAAGACGTGGGCGAGCGCGGGCTACCTGGACTACGACTCGACCACGAAGCGCTACCACGCCGGCGTCGGCCTCCTGCGCCTCGCGAGCAAGTCCCACACGAGCTCCGGCCTCCCCGACGTCGAGGCACGGCTCAGGACCATCAACCGCAAGGTCGAACAGACGACGAGCTTCAGCGTGCTGGCCGGGCGCTTCGTCCTCTACGTGGCGCGCGTGGTCGCCAACCGCGCGCTCATGTACCAGGTCGAGATCGGCAAGACCCTGCCGGCGTACGCCACGTCCTCCGGCCACGTCCTCCTGGCGCACGTGCCCCACGACAAGCTCCTCGAGCTCTTCCCCGACGAGGAGCTCATGGGCTTCACGGACCAGACCGTCCGCAGCCGCACCGAGCTGCTGGCCTCGCTCGCCGCCGTCCGCGAGCAGGGCTACGCGGTCAACCGCGGCCAACTGGGCGCCAGCGTGGCCGCCGTGGCAGTGCCGGCCAGGGACGCCGCCGGCGAGGTCGTCGGGGCGTTCTCCATCGCCGGGCCCGGGCAGCATTTCACCAGCGACGACATCTACCGGCGGTACCTGCCGGCGTTGCTGGAGGCGGCTCGGGAGGCGGTGAAGGTGGTGAGGTAGGGGCTACCCGCCGTCCAGCCGCTACCCCACCGTCAGCCCCTATGCACCAACATACGCAACGCAGCGCAGCCCCGGCTGGCCAGACCGCGATCGAGCGCACCCCGAACGGGTCTTAACGATCATAGGGCACGGTTGATCATTACCGTAAGCCTCTGATTTCAACTCTCAAACCCCTGCAGAAGAAGGACTCGTCATGTTCTCCCGGGTCTGGCAAGGCGCGGCTACGGCGTTTCTATTCTCGGCCCCTTCGAAAAGGGGGGCTGGAACAACCGGTCGCCCATCTCCTGGTCGCCGATCTCCCTGTTTCAATCCTCAGCCTCTCCGAAGGGGGGGCTACAACGCCCGACATCAAGTACCCGGAAGCCGCCACCGGGCTTGTTTCAATCCTCAAACCTTCCGAATAGGGGCTGCAACACCATCGATATCGTGGAGGTCCTGGCCGGGGAGACGTTTCAATCCTCAGCCCCTCCGAAGGGGGGCTGCAACACGACATGAGAGGCTAGTATCACGGCAACCAAAGGTTTCAATCCTCAGCCCCTCCGAAGAGGGGCTGCAACAACGAGCGCATCTTCATGCGCGAGGCGCGCCTCGTGTTTCAATCCTCAGCCCCTCCGAAGAGGGGCTGCAACGCTGAGGAGGGGCAGGAGGCGGCTGCCCTCCTTGCCGTTTCAATCCTCAGCCCCTCCGAAGAGGGGCTGCAACGGCCGAGGCCGATCACGCCGGCCCCGAGGATCCCCAGGTTTCAATCCTCAGCCCCTCCGAAGAGGGGCTGCAACTCGCTGACGCCATCACGCTCGCGCCGAGCCACGGGTTTCAATCCTCAGCCCCTCCGAAGAGGGGCTGCAACACGTACGCCATCGGTCGCGCCCCAGACAGGGTGTTCGAGTTTCAATCCTCAGCCCCTCCGAAGAGGGGCTGCAACCCTCAAGGCCGCGCACGAGCAACTGACGCGCAGCGCGTTTCAATCCTCAGCCCCTCCGAAGAGGGGCTGCAACGCGTTAGGACGCTCTCGGCGGCGGCGAGCCACGCGAGGTTTCAATCCTCAGCCCCTCCGAAGAGGGGCTGCAACGCGCTCTCCCATCCACGTGCCGAGGAGCATGCCGACGTTTCAATCCTCAGCCCCTCCGAAGAGGGGCTGCAACTCGATGATGTCGTCGTGCGCGTCACCAAGGCCCGTGTTTCAATCCTCAGCCCCTCCGAAGAGGGGCTGCAACTCGGGATTCCGTCAGCGGCTTCAAGCGAGCAGGTGGTTTCAATCCTCAGCCCCTCCGAAGAGGGGCTGCAACGTCTTGCCGAATCGTCGGCCGCACACGACCGTGTTGTTTCAATCCTCAGCCCCTCCGAAGAGGGGCTGCAACGCTCCTTACCGCTGCCGCCCTGCGCGGCGTCGATGTTTCAATCCTCAGCCCCTCCGAAGAGGGGCTGCAACCCGCCAGCACCCAGCAGTCGCTCTTGATTGACCAGTTTCAATCCTCAGCCCCTCCGAAGAGGGGCTGCAACCGGGCGCCTCGAAGTTGCTGTCCTTGGCCGTCTCGTTTCAATCCTCAGCCCCTCCGAAGAGGGGCTGCAACACCTTGGTTCTTGAGGAGCTTCGTGAACTGGTCGATGTTTCAATCCTCAGCCCCTCCGAAGAGGGGCTGCAACGGTGCCGCCGGCCATGGAACGCCGCCGCGTACTCCACGTTTCAATCCTCAGCCCCTCCGAAGAGGGGCTGCAACCCTCGGCAGCCCGCAGAACCCCTGAGAGAGGAGGTGTTTCAATCCTCAGCCCCTCCGAAGAGGGGCTGCAACCAGCGGTGCGCGCCTCGTCGGTGGCGGCCTGCTCGTTTCAATCCTCAGCCCCTCCGAAGAGGGGCTGCAACAGACGCGCGCCGAACTCGACATCGCACTCCGTGCCGTTTCAATCCTCAGCCCCTCCGAAGAGGGGCTGCAACGTGGATGAGAGGCTACTATCGGCCTGACTTATAGGTTTCAATCCTCAGCCCCTCCGAAGAGGGGCTGCAACCCTCAGCACCTCACGCGCACGTCCAGGCCAGTCGTTTCAATCCTCAGCCCCTCCGAAGAGGGGCTGCAACTCACTGCGCAGGAATCGCCTGACGCGTGAGTTCGAGTTTCAATCCTCAGCCCCTCCGAAGAGGGGCTGCAACTGTACGCCGTTGGCCGGCGGGTAGCTGAGGCGTTGTGTTTCAATCCTCAGCCCCTCCGAAGAGGGGCTGCAACTACTCCGCGGCGTGCCCCTATCCTGACCTGGCCGTGTTTCAATCCTCAGCCCCTCCGAAGAGGGGCTGCAACGGTGCGGTCACCCAGGATGTTCGCGCGGTAACCGTTGTTTCAATCCTCAGCCCCTCCGAAGAGGGGCTGCAACGCGCCGCACGCCGAGTTGTCGTGGGCGGGTGCCTGGTCGTTTCAATCCTCAGCCCCTCCGAAGAGGGGCTGCAACGTCCTCGTACGCGGTCACGGCCCTAGCCGCCTGGTCGTTTCAATCCTCAGCCCCTCCGAAGAGGGGCTGCAACAGTCGTCAGGCATCAGGTCGCCCTCCACTCCGCGATGTTTCAATCCTCAGCCCCTCCGAAGAGGGGCTGCAACGTGCCGACAGACCCAACCCAAGCACCACGCCGCCGACGTTTCAATCCTCAGCCCCTCCGAAGAGGGGCTGCAACTCCCCCTGTCGCCCTTGAGTGGCTGCAACAGTCGCGGTTTCAATCCTCAGCCCCTCCGAAGAGGGGCTGCAACGACCTGGCCGTGTAGGCAGAAGGCAGGTAAGTGGTGTTTCAATCCTCAGCCCCTCCGAAGAGGGGCTGCAACCAGGGTAGCCGGGAAAGGGTAGCCCGGCAAGTGATGTTTCAATCCTCAGCCCCTCCGAAGAGGGGCTGCAACAAGGACAAGCAGCTCCGCGTCGAGCTGCAGAGAGAGGTTTCAATCCTCAGCCCCTCCGAAGAGGGGCTGCAACGCCTGGTTGCCGGCTGCGCCGTCGATCGGGGCCGGCGTTTCAATCCTCAGCCCCTCCGAAGAGGGGCTGCAACGATCGAGGTCGAGGTCGTCAAGCTCGCTATGGACCATGTTTCAATCCTCAGCCCCTCCGAAGAGGGGCTGCAACGCTGCCGCGCTCCAGCTCGACGATGCGGCCGGTGTTTCAATCCTCAGCCCCTCCGAAGAGGGGCTGCAACAGGAAGATCACGCCCCACACGGGCAGCAACAGTAAGTTTCAATCCTCAGCCCCTCCGAAGAGGGGCTGCAACGCCCTTTCAGCCTCGGTGCCCTTTCAGCCTCGCTGGGTTTCAATCCTCAGCCCCTCCGAAGAGGGGCTGCAACGCGACCGCGCAGTATGCGCGCATCGAGGGCAAGATCGTTTCAATCCTCAGCCCCTCCGAAGAGGGGCTGCAACTCATCGGCCACCCGCGCTTCAGGCGCATGCCGCAGTTTCAATCCTCAGCCCCTCCGAAGAGGGGCTGCAACCTGTTCTGCCAACTCCGGGTGTCCCACACTCTCCAAGTTTCAATCCTCAGCCCCTCCGAAGAGGGGCTGCAACGAAGTCTAGGTGTCCCATCGACAGGTAGCGTAGGTGTTTCAATCCTCAGCCCCTCCGAAGAGGGGCTGCAACGCGCGTCGCGCGGGTCTAGGGCGGTGACCTCCAGGTTTCAATCCTCAGCCCCTCCGAAGAGGGGCTGCAACGCAAGCGCCACACTAGTGCACCAAGTCACAAACCCGTTTCAATCCTCAGCCCCTCCGAAGAGGGGCTGCAACCGGCGTGAACGTGCCGCGGGCCGTCGTCGGGAAGGTTTCAATCCTCAGCCCCTCCGAAGAGGGGCTGCAACCCGCCTGAACCTCGACAAGTTGGCCGCCGCGTGCCTGTTTCAATCCTCAGCCCCTCCGAAGAGGGGCTGCAACTGCCGTCGTCCTTGCGACGCACCTTGTTGTGCTCGTGTTTCAATCCTCAGCCCCTCCGAAGAGGGGCTGCAACTCAAGGTCCGTGAACGCCGACGGAGGACTGAGGGTGTTTCAATCCTCAGCCCCTCCGAAGAGGGGCTGCAACCAGTCGCCGCGGAAGATGGCCTTGATGAACTCGATGTTTCAATCCTCAGCCCCTCCGAAGAGGGGCTGCAACGACCGATGAGGGCCGCAGGTTCGCAAGTCTGCCGCCGTTTCAATCCTCAGCCCCTCCGAAGAGGGGCTGCAACTGCGATGAACCGGGGGCCCGCGCTGCTTGTATCTGTTTCAATCCTCAGCCCCTCCGAAGAGGGGCTGCAACACCTGGGGAACCCCGGCCACGGTCAGGCCTTCTTCTGTTTCAATCCTCAGCCCCTCCGAAGAGGGGCTGCAACAGCCCGCGTCCTCGCCCGGCACTAGCACCTCGCTGTTTCAATCCTCAGCCCCTCCGAAGAGGGGCTGCAACTGGAGGCACCTTTACGGCGGCCACTGGGCCCCTCAGTTTCAATCCTCAGCCCCTCCGAAGAGGGGCTGCAACCCCAGGCGGCCCTAGCAGCGGCCTCTGCGGCCCAGTTTCAATCCTCAGCCCCTCCGAAGAGGGGCTGCAACGTGGTTACGTGCCGAAGGGGCTCGAGGAGCAGACCGTTTCAATCCTCAGCCCCTCCGAAGAGGGGCTGCAACGCCTTGGCGAGCGTGTAGGACCGCACGTCGTTGCCGTTTCAATCCTCAGCCGCTCGAGAAATAATGCGGTTTTGGGCTTTGCAGCCGATAAGTCCTTGATGTTTTTCAATCCTCAGCCCCTCCGAAGAGGGGCTGCAACGCCCGTGCTGGTCGGTGCCGCGCATTGCGAGCGTGTTTCAATCCTCAGCCCCTCCGAAGAGGGGCTGCAACGTGCAAGCACCCGACGTGCCCGGGCTCGTTACGGTGTTTCAATCCTCAGCCCCTCCGAAGAGGGGCTGCAACAGCCCCATTAGAACACGCCGTTCAGAACGCTACATCCCAGACCCTTTTCGCGAAGCCCTATCATGGAGCCCCAAAAACCCGACCAAGAGTAATCTAGATTTTCAAGGTTCCCGCCACACTGGCCACATATGGCAAGCGCGAACCCACCGCCGTTTGACTAGCACTATGGGTTCGCGCAGGACACCGATACCGTCCCCTAAACTACCAACGGGTCGTCGAAGTCGACGTAACGATCCAACCCGAAATGCTCGAGGTAGTCTTCGCGATCGCCTCGAAGCTTGTAAACACGCAGGCTATCGCTGGCTGGATTGATGATCTTCGACAACTTCGCTATGAGGTCCTCGTAGAGCGATTCGTCGACTCGACACTCAAACACTGAGAACTGAACCCGCTGACCGAAGGCTTTGCAAGTCTGAGCCACCTTAGCGAGCCGTCGCCGTCCCGCCTTCGATTCAGTATTGACGTCGTAAGCAACAAGAACGTTCATTGGGAACACTACCTGAATAGGTAGGGAGGATACTCCGGGATGTCACCACGCAAATGCCGTGCCAGCAGACGTGCCTGAATATGCGGAACTAGTCCCATTGGAATCGCCTTCTTCAGGACTGGATGACTCACTTCCACCCGTTTGCGCTCCTGGTAGGCAACGATCACCTTCTTTCGCGTGGCCTCGTCAAGCTCCACTGCACCACCTGGACGTTGTTTGAAGCCTCCTGGGCCGACCTGTCTCAGGTTTATAAGCGTGAGGACCAGCCGGTCTACGAGTGGTGCTCGTAGCTCCTCCATCAGGTCCAGCGCGAGCGCCGGCCGCCCGGGCCGCAAAGCGTGTAGGAAGCCGATCTGCGGGTCTAACCCCACGCTTTCAAGCGCGGAGACGCAGTCGTTACGGAGCACGCCGTACAGGAACGAGAGAAGAGCATTGGTCGCATCGAGAGGCGGGCGCCGGCTCCTTCCCCGGAACTCGAAAGTCTCATCTGAATTCCTGATCATCGAGTGGAACACCGCGAAGTATGCTCGAGCAGCGTCGCCCTCGAGCCCAAGAAGTTCATCGGTGTATCTAGCGCCCGACAAGCGTCGAATTGCGTCCGCATGGACCTCAGCGGCACCACGCAAGCCCCCCTCCTCTGCAGTACCCTTCAGGTCCCTCGCGCTTCGAAGTAGCGTCGTGCGCGCGTTCTGGATCTTGCCTGCCACGGTGTTCCTGGCGATCGAAAGTGATGTCTGCACGTCGTCAAGGGCAGCATGCTGGGCCCTACGGAGCAGGACATTACCCGTGGTCGGTGGCGTGAGGCGCCCCTTGAACCGACCACTCTCCGTGAGCCAAACGATCGATCGACCGTCTGCAGCGAACCTATGAATCAAGAACGGGCTCAGTAACACGTTGCCAAACACAACTAACCCGCTCAAATGATGCAATGGCACCTGAAGCCGATGCTCACCACCCACCTCGATCTTGACCGTGTCGTGATCGAGTCGAAGGTAGCTGCCCTGGGTCTGCACGAACATGGTGTTCAGCAATTGCGTCATGACGGATCGACTACCTTGAAGGGATCCGTGAACCGATTCCTCCAATCGACGATCTCGGTTGGCATGCAGGTCTCGGAGAGCGAGCACGACTCACACCGCTCGTCGGCCAGAGGTGGCGGCACCGCGTCTGAGTCGAGTAGCTTCCTGACTTCCTGGCTCGTGGAAACGACTCTAGTGCGGAGTTCATCGGTGAACGCGACGATGCGCCGCCGGCGCGAGCGATCGTAGTAGATGCTGCCTTCAGGCACAGGGATCCTTAGCATCTCTTCAAGACACATGGCCTGAGCACAGAGCTGAACCTCGTCAGCGACCCGTGCCTTGCGCGCCCCGGCCTTGTACTCAACTGGATACGGCGTGCCATCCTCTAGGAACTCGACAACGTCTGCTACCCCAGTCAAACCGAGCGCGTCAGAGTAGAGCGGCAAAGCGCGCTCTACTCTGACGCCAGCAAGGGCTTCGGAACCCGACTCGTGAACCTTCTCGTGCACCCGGTTGCCACGCAGCGTGTAGATGTTCTCCGAGTACGACTGCTCGAGGTGAATGAGAGCGCACTGACGAGGACAGTAAAGGAAGTGCTGCAGTGCAGAGATCGGGATCGGGTCATCCATCGATTACCCCTCCGTTATCACATGGAGTTCCACACCAGTTGGGAGTCCGTCCCTCTCGACCGAGACCTCATAATCAGCAAAGCTCCTCGCCACTTGAACGTCGGGTCGCCTGCTAGGCTTGATGCGCTCCAAGAGCTTGTGGGCAGGCGCCTCGCCGAGTTTCGACGAATGTGTGAACACGTAGAGCCCCCTGCAGGACGTAAGGCCTCTTGAAGCCGAGCGATCCAGGTCCCACATGCTCACGAGAGCCTGCCAGAGGAGTGCCAGGTCCTCATCGCTGAAACCCGTATCCTCTGCGAACGCAGGGATTATGAAGCCGTTGGCAACATATAGGCCGTACGGGATGAAGGCCTTGCGACCCATCGTTCCGTGAGTCGCTTGATCCTCACCAGTATCGCTTTTCGTCGACTTATCGCTAGCCTTGGTCAAGGCAACCCGCGTTATGGAGATGTCCAGGCCCAAGATGCTGTCGACAGATCGTCCCATGGTGAGCTGGACGGGGCCACGGACCTGACCCGCATTGACATCCGTGCTCATGACGGCACCGAAGGTCCGAACGTCGAAGAAGTTTTCGCACATCCACTTACGAACGCCGGGCGACTCGATCTTGGATTGAGGCTTGATGTTCAGATCGGTATAAGCACGCTTGTTCTGATCGTTGAGGATTGCTCCTTGCTGAACGTAGATTTTGTAGCGTCCTTCGTTGCCGCGCAAAGCGTCAACGTAGTTCCGCACTTTCCGCTTGAGCGCCACGTCCGTCACGAGGCCTCGACCCGTCTCGGGATCTATGCGCGGTAAGTTGCCGGCGTCCGGATCCCCGTTCGGGTTACCGTTCTCAACATCGAACAACAGGACAAAATCGTGCCGCACCGAAACGTCATCGACTCTAGCCATCATCTTCCTCCTCAAGTGCGTTCTCGGTTCCCTCGCCGAGCTTCGCGAGCTTGTGCGCCGCAATGTTGCGTCCGACCTCTGCCCTCTGGTGGTAATAGCCGAGCGCGAAAAGCGCTTGCTGTTCTAGCGTCAGCACTCGCGGCACGGAGCCTGCGTCGATACGACCCATAACTTCCTCGAGGGTAGCGGTCACTCGATTGTAGGCCCCCGGACGCTCCTTCCTTAGCCGAGCAAGATGCGGCTGAGCGCCCTGCATGATTCGTCCAAAGACGCTTAATGGCGCCGTACTCATGGAGCCATAGAAACGATCTGACAGAGTAGCGTTGACGCCTTTGCCCAAGGCAGACCGCTGAATCCCATCCAGCACGGCAAGAAGCCGACCGAGTTGGTAACCTACGTCCGGGTTCGATGCGTCAACCTGTTCTAGTTCTCCCATGGGAATCACTCCAAGACTTGTGAGCGTCATCTTCGTAAGGACGGCACGCGGGTACGTCACACGCCGCTCTGCACGGTTACGGCCCGCCAAACGTGCTAGGAAGTCATAGGGTAGCCTTGCTCCCGATAGGGCGAAAGCGACCAGGCTCTCGATCCCTTGGGGGGAGGCCTCCTTCTTGAAGTTCCGCACTAGGCTCGCGGCCAGCGAGTAGATGCCTTGCGGCTTGGGCGCCGAACCGTCCCACTGCACCAGCATCTGAGCAGCGAAGAAGTATGCCAGCCGGCCCATCAGTTCTTGAACCGTCGACTGCACGAAGCTTCGGATGACGACTCGTGAGCCGCTAGCCGAGAGGGCGACGGCGAAGAACTCTGAGTCCAGGACCAGCGAGTGGCCTTCCCCAGTCCAGATGCTCTTCAGCCTTGTGCGAATCTGTTCCGGTCGGCCGGAACGTGGAGAGGTGTCGTCGTCCAGCCCGAAGAGATCGACCGCAGGACCGCCGGCAAGGGCATCTGCCACGGGCGGCACATCCCCATGCCCCGTCCAGAACACATATACGACTGGACCGATAGAGTAGCGCGTGGAGTCGTCGCTCAGAAGGCGGTTCAGGCCGTTGGCGTACGTCTCGGCCTCGACGGCCAAGATCGGTGCTTGCGCCGAAGAGCCTAGGCCGTATGACAAGAACGCCGGCGCGTTCGCCGACACGAGGTTCATACCCGACACTTGACCACCCGGGATACCCTTGATCTTGACCGGCTCCGCAGACATCAGCTGCCCGACGTCGCCGGAGATCATCGACTCGGCCATGTCACCGTCGTCGGTGACCTCCCCTGAGCCGATGGTCTTGGACGCCCAGTAAGCCTGGACGTCTTCGTCCTCGAACGGCCTTCGCTCGCCGACCATGAAGCTGTAGTTCAAGGTCGGATCGAACGAATCCCCGAACGCCGGCGCGGATCGTGCATCCTTGAGGTACCGCAACACCGCGCCCACACTCGCGTTGCCTGTGGCCTCGAAACACTCTTGCACTGCTTCGATGAAAGCAGCATGGCGCTGCGCCACTTTCGGATCGTGCTCGTCAGTCTTCCTTCCGATGCCGAACACGTACTCCGCGTTGTCGGCAAGGAGCTTAGGCCTTATCGCCGACGACCGCATGATGTGAGGAACTATGTAGACACGCCCTCGGTCCTTCTTCGGGTCGCTGCCCGCAGTGGGCCGAAAACGGACGAACTCACCCTGCGCATCCAGCTCGACGAACCCTTTAACAGGTTGGCGCTGGTACCCTGAGGGAACAACGCCCAGTTGCACCTCAAAACTCTCGTCCTCGCGAACCTTTCTCTGCTCATACGCGATCAAGGCGGGCAGTAGCATCAGCTGCTCCCTGCGTAAAGTTCAGGTGGAACCGTCAGCACGCCGCCCCGAAGCGCTCCGTGAAAGTACCGAGGTACGGCGGTGCCGCTCACAACCCGACCAACCCCGTTCTCGTCGTGTGAAACGTACTTGAGGCGACCCTTCTTCGCAGGCCGAATCTCCAGATCGAACAGCATCCGGCCCAAGTCGAGGTTAAGTTCGATCGGCGCCTCCGTCCCGTGAGGGGGCTCGAAGAAAGCACTGCATTCTCGGGTGCCCAGGTACGGCTGGTTATGGCACTGCCCCTTCCGGACACGCCTATTGAACATCTCGACGTACTTGGCTACGGGGTCGGCGGCATGAGGCTTGAGGACGACATCCGCTTTGATGATGTAGGAGACATCCTTCAGGAACAGGGAGTGCCGCTGGGCCCGGTCCCCCTCGGCGTAAAACCCGCCGCCCGCAGCCTGCCACGCTCGCGCGCTTCTCACAGATGCCACCGAATTGACCTCGTTACGGAGCATGGAGAGCCGCTTGATGGGCCGGAGGACGGCTATCTCTCTAACCTGCCAAGAGAAGGCCGGCCGCCACAAGATGCCTTCCAACACGCCGCGAGCCGCACTAGGCGTCATGACGTCGTATGTCACACGCTCCACTTTGGATTCTGGCCGCGTGAACAGTGCGTAGGGACCCCAGACCTTGACCTCGACCAACTCTTTCTCCTTCATATCCCAGGCTCCTCTAACCGGAACTGAATTGAGGGCCAGCCAGATCAAGCCCGGCCCTCTTCTGCGCTCCCTTTCCGCGCGGTTCTTCGAACCTCCCTTCTGAGCCGGAGCTGGGCGCTCGACTCAAAGCGTGCCCGGCTTCACCGTAGCACAAATGAGTCGTTCGGTTGCTCTGTAGGACGCGACTTCGCGCCTCGATAGTGCTACGATTCACGTCCGGTGCCCTGGCGCCGTGGATTGAAACGGTTGACATGTCGGACATGCGCATCGGGCCACCCGGGGAAGCCTGGGTGGCCCAACATTCCCTACGCCACATACCTAGCGGCATCCTCCTCCTCTATTAGGCCTACACGGTCATCGTAAACGCCGGTCCATTCATAGAGTTCCAGCTCTACGTTGCCGGCTACAACGACTTGGCGCATCAGGCCGGCCAGCCTTGGCAAGCTACTTCTGTAGACACCCACCGAGTAGGCCTGCAACCGGCGCCAGACTTCGAGTTCCGGTTTGGTGTCGGCGGACGTGAGGATCTCCAGCAAGCGCTGAGGTTCACTCAGAGCCACGCGCTCGCCATTCACGAAGCGACAGGTGATCACGACCGGCACCGTGTCGGCATCGATGAACTTGAAGTCCCGAGCCACCGAAGCGAACTGTTGCTCCTCTCTAGCTCTTTGAAGGTCGAGGTTCGGCGTGTCTATGTCGTTGAAGACGCGCCTGAAGTACTGTTCGAACACGCTCGGATCGCTGAGATCGCAATCGACATCGAGCAACTCCTCTGCAGCAGCGACCTTCACCATGTAGTCGCCCTCTGGGGCGTACCGACCCTCTGGTTTGAACACCCAGACTCGGCCACGTACCGGACTACCATCGGCGTCCTTAAGGTTGCCCTCCCGGTTGCATCTCCCGGCCGCCTGCACCATCGAATCGAGCGGGCCTACCGCCCGGAAGACCGCAGGGAAGTCCACGTCGACGCCACATTCGATCAACTGAGTGGAAACGACACGGCACGGCCGGCGCCCCTGCAGCCGGTCCGCGATGAGGTCCAGCACTTCCTTCCTGTGTTCCGGGTACATGTAGGTCGAGAGGTGCAAGGCCTCGCTGTCGTCGGTCCGAAGCGACTCGTAGAGCTCGCGCGCATGCCGACGCAGGTTCACGATCGTGAGAACGCTGGACGTAGCTAGCATCTTCCGAGCTACTACCGACCATGGCGTGGGCTCGGCGACGGCGATCTCGTAATCGACTCGCTGTAGCGCCTCGAAGTAGCCCTTGACGTCAGGGATGAGGTCGCGCGCTTGAGCGATGCCTGAAGCGGAGAAGCCGTCGATGGCCTGGAACGTCGGTTGCGTAGCGGTGCAAAACACTACTGACACCCGGTATCTCGCCACCAACTCACTGAGCATGTCTAGGATCGGTCCCAAGAGCGTCGCCGGCAGCGTCTGGACCTCGTCCAAGACAATGACGGAGCCCGTGATGTTGTGGAGCTTGCGAAGCCGACCGGTCTTGTTGGCGAACAGACTCTCGAAGAGCTGGACCGTGGTGGTGACAACCAGCGGCGCATCCCAGGTCTCGGACAGCAGAGAAGTCCACGCCTGGGGTTCGGCGGTGTCGTCGGTCTTCGATTCGAGCGCCGAGTGATGTTCGAGGACGTTCTCCTCACCAGGCGCGTTCAAGCTGCCTCGAAAGACCTTCGCCGTCTGGTCGATGATGCTCGTGTACGGGATACCGTAGATGATTCGACGAAGCCCATGCTGCATAGCGTGTTTGAGCGCGAAGCTCAGCGACGCGAATGTCTTTCCACCCCCAGTCGGCATCGTCAGCCGGAAGAACCCTGGCTCCAAAGGAGCGGCAGCGACGACCCGTTCATACATCTCCCGCCTCAGACGCTTCACCAGGGTCTCATCGCTCATAAGCGACGCGATCTTGGCATCTAGGCGCTCGTCGAGGACGGCCAACGACTGGACCTGACGAGTCCGAACGGAGCGCGTCGCTGGATCAGCATGAGCCTCGGTATCGGTGCGGTCAGCGTCGACCAGACAGCTGAGCAGCATGCGTGTGAGTACGTCGAAGCTCTTTCCGGACAGATCGATGGCGACCTCGTCTAGCGGTTGAACAAGCTGCTGCAAGTCTGGGAAGTCCTCACGAGCGTGCTTCAGAGCCGCCTGTCGACTCTTCGCCGCACTGGCGATCTCCATGCGACCATGGAAGTCGGCCACATCCACCAGACCAGCATGGTGGCCCGCGATGACCCTAGCCAACGCGTACCTCAAACTTCCTTCGCGAGCAGGCGGGATCTTCGGATACACTGCCACGGCCCCCAAGCTCGAGTGATCCACACCCGACCGGCGTGGAAGGCCTTCCTCCCCCGTATGTGGATCGCGCCCAAGACGATCCCGCTGGAACTCGTCCTGGTACTTGCCTAGGTCGTGGAGGATCCCTTCCACGAAGAGCACGATGGCTATGCCTTGGACTTGAATGTACCTCCCGAAGTGCTTCGCCAGCTTTGCCACGGCCAGGAGGTGGTCCCTGAGAAGATGCGGGGGGATGCCCTTATCAGGATCCGGCGAATGGGCCCAGAACTGCGGCTTGCCTTCCCTCATCGGATTACTCCTCTCTTGCTGTTAGCGTCCTACGGATTCCCGCCTGCGGCGCAGACCCAACAGAACGATTCAAGCTACCTGCCAGCCGCGACAGGTAATGACGCGGAGTCGGCGAACAAACCCCACGCCGGCTCGCTTCATCGTGACGAAACTAGAAACGATTCTATGCGCAACCTCAGGAGATGGAAGAACCTAGCTCGGCACGCGAGCGAGGAAACACTTCATACCCTTACCAACGCCCCTCGGCACTCACATCATGCGCCCCGCCCCACAAAACGACACGGAAACGTTCATCCGCTACCCCACCGTTAGACCTGTATGCGCGAACGTAGGCAACGCGGCGTAGTACGTGGTAGCGATGCCGTAATACCCGCTCACCCTCCGGGACGGGTTGATCCTCCTCGCCTTCCTGAGCGTCTCCGTCCTACCACAACGCGGCTCTTGACCCACAAGTCAAGCAGCGCCGCGATCCACCCTCCCCCGCACCCCAACCAACCGCGGATACATATCCACGAGCCGCTGATATGTCTCCCGATAAAGCGCGTAATACTCGTCATAAGCAGCCCGCGCCGCACGCCGAGGCTCGAACGGTTCGGACAGACTGACGAACCTCCCGACCTCGGACCAGTCGTCGAAGAGGCCGACGGCCTTGCCGGCCACGAAGGCAGCTCCCAGGCTGGATCCTGGGTGGCCTATCACCCGCTGAACGGGCCTGCCGATGACATCGGCCGTGATCTGCAACCAGAGGTCGCTCGCGGCACCGCCATCGGACGCGAGGATCCTCGCCGGCGTCAGGGAGAGCTCCTGCAGCACGTCGACATGGTGCCGGAAGCCGTAAGCCACGCCTTCGAGCACGGCCCGGAACAGATGGTGCCGGCCGTGATTGAGCCCCAGTCCGACTATGGTGCCCCGCGCGAACGTGTCGTGCAGCGGCGTCTTCTCTCCCAGGAAGTACGGCAGCAGTACGAGCCCATCGCTACCAGGCGGGAGCGCGGCGGCCTGCTCGTCCAGGTACGCGTACAGCGAGAGTTCGGCTTGCCGGGCAGCCGCCTCGTCGGCGGAGCAGAAGTTGGCGGCGAACCATTTCACGAGGCTGCCGCTCGTCGCCATGCAGCCGTTCAGGTAGTAGAGACCTGGGACCACGTGGTGGTCGATGAAGAGCCGCGGATCGGTCTTGAGGCTCGCCAGGCTGTAGAGAACGTCGCCGGCGCCACCGTACTTCAGGAGGAGGTCCCCGGCGCCGGATGCGCCCGCCGCGAACGCCGAGGCGACGTGATCGGCTACGCCGGCTATCACGGGCGTGCCGACCGGCAGCCCCGTCTCGGCCGCCGCCGCTAGGCTGACCTCTCCGACGATCTCGTGTGAGGCCCGCACTCCTGGCAGGCGGGCCGCGTCGATGCCCCCGAGGGCAAGGAGTTCATCCGACCACGCGCCCGTCGTGATGTCGAGCAGCCCGGATTCCAGCGCCCAGTTGTGTTCCGCGAAGAGCTCGCCCGTGAGGCGGTAGGCGATGTAGTCGTACGAGCCGCAGAAGACCTCGGCGCGCTCGAAGACGTCGGGTTCGCGCTCGGCGAGCCACATGAGCTTCGGCGCCAAGACCTGTTGGTTGATGGATCCGCCCGTGCGCTCGAAGAACCGGTCCTGCCCGTACCGGCGTTCCAGTTCGGCGATCTGCACGGACGCACGCGCGTCGTTCTGCTGGATGCTCCTCCTAAGGGGCGTTCCGGACGCGCTCAATGGGATGAGCGTCGGAACCATGCCGCTGACGCCCAGGGCTCTCACGCGGTGATCGGCGCCCGCGCCGGCCATCAGCTCGGCGAGGATGGACTTCGTGTTAGCCCACCACTGCAGCGCGTCGCCTTCCGCCCACGTCGGCTCCGGAGAATAGAGCGTAGCCTCCCGGCTGGCTACCGCTATGAGCTCGCCGGTCGTAGAAGCCAGCACGCCCTTCGTGTTGGTGGTTCCGATGTCGATGCCGATGATCGCGTCTTTCATCGAGCTCCGTTCTTGAAAGACCTTGCGCCGCTCAGCGCCTGCTGAGGTAGGCAGCCACGACCACCAGTAGGATCGCCACCACGCGCAGGGGGGTCACGGGGACGGCCGCGTCGCGGAGTATGCCGAAGTGATCCAGGACGAGCCCCATGGTCAGCTGACCAAGGATGGTCAGTACCAGAGTAGCCGTCACTCCCAGCAGGGGCGTTATCCACGTGATGGTGAACACGAACGCGAGGCCGGCGAGGCCCCCGGTGAAGAGCACGGCCGGGATGGTGGCGAGGCGCGGCAACGCGCCCCAGGTGCGCGTCAATGTGGTGATGAGCAGGATGGCCCCGAAGCTCGTGACTATGGATATGAGTACAGCCTGCACAGTGCCCGTGAGGTGGCCGAGTCGCCCGTTGAGAGCAGCCTGAAGCCCGGAGAACGATCCACCGATGACGGCAAGGATGGCTACTAGCATGAGAGCTCCGTTCGCTTGGCGGTCATTCCCGCACCGCCCCCATCGTGAGACCGCTCACGTAGTAACGCTGGAGGGCGAAGCCCAACAGGATGACCGGCACGACGGCGAAGAGGCTCACGGCTGCCATCAGGTTCCAGCTCACCTCGTAAGCCCGGTACGACTCCAAGATGCCGAGCGGCAAGGTGCGGGTGTTGCGTCCGGTCAGGAGCATGGCGAAAAGGAAGTCGTTCCAGGAAGCGATGAAAGAGAAGAGGGCGATCGTGACGACCCCGGGTAGGGCCAGCGGCAGCGAGACCCTGGCGAAGGCGCCGAAGCGCGTGCAACCGTCGCAGCAGGCCGCCTCCTCCATGTCCCGAGGGACACCCGCGTAGTAGCCGCGCATGAACCAGGCGACGAAGCTCACGTTCAGCACCGCGTCGAGCAAGATCAAGCTCCAATAGGTACCTAGCAGGTGGAAGTCACGCATGAGTAGATAGAAGGGGATGAGCATGGCAACCGGCGGAACCATGCGGATCACGAGCAGCGCGAACGCGAGCGCGTTGGACGTCCGCCCGGAGTGGCGGGCAAGTCCGTAACCGGCCGGAACGCCGAGCACGACAGCCAGGATCGTGGAGCCTACCGCTACGACGACGCTATTGCGCAAGTACTGCAGCACGGGCATCTGGCGGAAGATCGTGAGGAAGTTGTCGAGCACCGGTTGAAAGAACCAGGTAGGCGGCACGGAGAACGACAGCAGGCGCGGCTTGAACGCCGTCCCGATGAGCCAGATGAGCGGTAGGAGGAAGAAGGCGACCGTCAGGAACAGCAGCAAGTACGACACGGTGTTGCCGAACCAGCGCCTTTTCGCCGTAGTCGTCACGATGCGCTCCCCGGAGTGCGCAGGACGCGCAGGTATAGGGCGCTGAGGACCACGATGATTATCAGGAGCAGGTTGGACATCGCGGCGGCGTAGCCGATGTCGAAGTACGTCAACCCCACCTTGAAGATGTAGTAGTTGACGACCTCGGTCGCCCGGCCCGGACCGCCCCCGGTTATGGCGAAGACCGAGTCGAAGAGCTTGAGGGCGTCCATCGTCCTGATGACGAGCGCCACGAGGATGGTCGGCCTCAGGAGAGGGAGGGAGACGTGAAGGAAACGTTGCCAGTTCGAAGCGCCATCGATCTGCGCGGCATCGTGAAGCTCGAGAGGCTGACTTCGCAGGCCCGTGAACAGGAGCAGCGCCATCAGCGGCGTCCATTGCCAGACATCGATGACGACCAGCGAGGCGAGAGCGAGTGACGGCTCGCCGACCGGCCCGCGGCCAAGCTGGAAGCCGAGTTGCTTCAGGTAATAAGAGACCGGCCCGAAGTCGGCGTTATATAGGGCGCCCCATACGAGCGCGACCACAAGGGGCGTTAGGGTAAGCGGCGCTATCAGGATGGACCTGACGAGCGCCATGCCGGGGAGTTCCCGGTTCAACAGCACGGCGAGTGCCAACCCGAAGAGGAGTTCGACACCGACGGCGCCAACCACGAAGGCAAGCGAGTTGCGTACCGCAACGACGAAGGACGGGTCGGCCAGGGCAGAGAGGTAGTTGCCGAAGCCGACGAAGGTTTGCGACTTCGTCGGGTCCGTCAGCTTGTACTTGAAGAACGAGATATAAACCGAATAAGCGACCGGGTAGATGGCGAAGACGCCGACGAGTAGCAGGGCGGGTGCGACCCAGAAAGCGAGGCCCGCGCGGCGGCCGAGCCGGAAGCGCCGCCTGCGCTCCGGTGCGCCGCCCCTAGGGGAAACCAGGTCTGTGGTGCTTCTCGAGATCACGCTTTGATCGCCTCGTTCCCTCTAGTGCGCTTTGCGACCGGCCAGCGCCGGCCGCAAAGCGCTATGAACTGCGTCTACGAGGGGGTTGTCGTCACTGGAACAGGGGGGCTACGGTCGCTTGGGCCGCGTCGAGCGCAGCTTGCGCGCTCTCCTGACCCGTGACCACGAGGTTGACGGCGAGGCCGACGGCGTCCTCGATCTGGCTGTATTGCGTGATGCGCGGCCGGAAGTCACCGTCACCGTGCTCGACGACCTCGAGGATCGTGCTCAGGAACGGGTACTTGGCAACCAGGTCGGGGTCCGTGAGCGTGCTGTGCCGGATGGGCTTACCACCGAGTTCCACGTACTGCTTCTGGACCTCTGGGCTGGAGAGCCACTTGATGAACTCCCAGGCAGCGCCCTGGCTCGGCGAATCCGCGTTTATGCCGACGCCCCAGCCACCGAACGGGTAGACAGGGTCCAGGCCTTCTCTGACAGGGGTGGTCGTGATGGCGGCGCTACCGGAGACGGGCACGGCGCCTTCCCTGAGGTAGTCGAGCCCGGCGGACCAGTCGACCATCATCATCGAGCTGCCCTCACTGAACGAGGTGACGCGTTCGCCCCAGGCGTACGAGACGGCGCCGTCGGGCGCGTACTTGAAGAGGTCGGCGTAGAGCTCGAGCGTCTCGACGTTGATGGGGCTGTTGAGGGCGGGCTTGCCATCCGGGCCGAGGATGCTCCCACCGTTCATCAGCATGTAGAACATCCAGTCCTGCGCAGCGGGCGTGCCGCGCTGACCGTTCATGACGATGCCGGCCTTGCCGTCCTTGGTGAGGGCTTGCGCCGCCGCGGCGAGTTCGGCCACCGTCTTGGGAACCGCGATGCCGGCGGCGTCGAAGGCGGCCTTGTTGTAAGCGAGCACTCCGGCGTAGCCGACGAGCGGGAAGGCGATCTGCTGCTCGCCGCAGCTGCCGGTCGTCCACATGACGGTCGGGATGTCATCGAGGTCGAGCTCGGCCGCGTCTTGCTTGATGAGCGACGCCAGGTCGGTCAGGTAGCCGTTCTCCGCGAACTGGCAGCTCCACACGATGTCCGTCGAGTAGAGGTCCGCTTGGGCCGTATGACCGATGAAGTCCGCGATGGCGCGCTGGTAGAGCTCACCGTACCCGAGGACGGTGACGCGAAGGTTGATGCCCGTCTCCTCTTGGAAGACCGGCGCCAGCGCCTCGAGCGCCGCCGAGAACTGATCGGAGACGACGATGAAGTTGAGGTTCGTGCCTGCGTACTGGCTCTTCTGCGCGGGGGCTACGCTCAGGACCATGGCGCATAGCGCCAAGACCATGTAGGTTGCGGCTCGCCTGATTCCATTCATGCTGTGATCCTCCTAAGGTCTAGCTTGAATGCGGCTCGGTTAAGCGTGGACGACAGAATAGGCTGACTCACCTCCGCTCTTAAGGTGCGCCGGTTCGACGCTTGAAGGCTGCGGTTCACGAGATCCAGGCACCCCCGTTGACTTCGACGACCTCACCTGTCATGAAGTCGGAATCCGGCCCGGCTAGGAACGCCACGATCTTGGCCACGTCCTCGGGGGTCTGGATGCGCCCCAGGGGCGTCAGGCGCAGGTAATCAGCCACGACCTCGTCGGCGCTGATGCCCCTGAGCTTCGCTTCCCAGACGATCTCCCTCTCCTGCATGGAGGTCTTCACGAACCCTGGGTTGACGGCGTTGACGGTCACCTTGTGCTCAGCCAGTTCCTTCGCGGCGGCCTGTGCCAAGCCGACTACGGCGAACTTCGATGCCGAATAGGGAACGAGCAAGGGAGCGGCCTGGCGAGAGGCCATGGAAGCGGTGGTCACGATCTTTCCGCGCACCTCGCTGCCGGCTATCGGGCCCTGCGCGATCATGCGTTTGGCGAAGGTCTGTACGGTAAGGAAGGTGCCGCGGGCGTTGACTGAGAAGTTGAAGTCCCACTCCTCCTCCGTGACGTCCAGGAAGTGGTTCATGGTGGACACGCCCGCGTTCGCGACGAGCACGTCGAGCCTGCCCGCGGCCGCGAAGACCTCGTCGGCGGCCGCAGCCAGGCTGGCGGCCCGGGTGACATCGACCTCGAGGCCGTGAGCCTTGCCGCCCGCGGCCGCTGCCTCCGCCGCGGCAGTGCGCGCGGCATCGGCGTTGAGGTCGGCAAGCCAAACCTCGGCGCCGCGTGCCGCGAGCATGAGCGAGATGGCCTTGCCTATGCCGGAGCCCGCTCCGGTGACGAGGATCCTCCTGCCTTCTAGCTGGTTCACATCTACCTTCCTAAGCGAAGAGCTGAATGCGGTGCCGCAGATGCTGGAACACTCCGAAGCCGCCCGGGTTCCATACGAAATGGCTGCAGGTCCATCGCCCCCATGCCATCGGCCCTAGGACCTGATGAACGAATAAGAGCATTCACGAGCGTTTGTGCAAGGTTACTCAGGCCCGCACCAGGCGTCAAGGCTCCGCTCGGCGGCTCCGCATGCAGCCGCCGGCGTCTTGGAGACGAGCGATCATGAAGGTTTACCCCCGCTCGTCGTCCGGCGCGCCCAGGCGCGGCTGCCGTCATCTCGTCTCGCCTCCCGGCGGCGGTGCCTCTTCCGTCATTGCGGCCAGGACCGCCGCAACGGCGCCGGCGATCTCGTCGAGCATCCGCCCGCCTTGCGCCGCGTCCGCAACCGTTGCGTCGCCGAGAACGCCGCTCCTGCTGACGTCCGAGGTCAACCACGCCTTGCGCGCCGGTCCCGCGAGACCGACGCTGCCGGGCCTCGGCGGAGGGAACTCGGCCACGGCCCGCTCCATGTGGACGAGCCCGGGCTCCAAAGCGAGCATGAGCGACGTCTCCACCTGACCGGCGTGGTAGCCGAGGTCGCGCTCGCGTTCCGAGAGCCCGGTGACGGCGCTGAACTGGATGCCGGGGTCGACTACGAAGCAGTGAAGGCCCGTACCGGCGCGTACGTCGCGCGCCACGACGTCGAGCGTCGGAGTGTTGCCGCCGTGGCCGCTGAAGAACGCAAGGCGGGTGAAGCCCGCTTCCGCCACCCCGCGTGCCACGTCGTGCAGAACGCCTGCGAGCGTCTCGTGCGACAACGTCAACGTTCCGGCGAAGCCGGCATGCTCGTTGCTCTTGCCGTAAGGGAGCACCGGGAGACGCCAGACGCGGGCCTCCCGGGGCAGGAGCGCCAAAGCCGCGTCCAGGAGCCGATCGGCCAGGATGGTGTCCGTCGCGAGCGGGAGGTGCGGCCCGTGCTGCTCCGTGGAGCCTAGGGGCAGGACGACCAGGCCACCCGCCTTCTCCAGGGCCGCGACCTCGGTGTAAGTGAGTTCGGCCAGGTTCCGCCTAGGCGGCATACGCGCCGGCGACCAGCACCGGGTCGGGCCTGGTGTGGCCAATGACCGCCCGCATCACCGCGCCCCGATGAGCTGCAGCGCGCTGGTGCGGTTCGTCTCGCACACGACATGACCTTTGGAGATCACGTAGTTCCTGTCCGACTGCATCTGCAGGACCTGGTGGGCGTTGTGGCCTGCGAAGACGAGCATGTTCGCCGGGTTGCCTACCGCGATGCCGTAGCGGTCGAGTCTCAGGGTGCGTGCGCCGTTGAACGTGCCGATGTCGAAGGCGGTCTCGAAGCCGCGCGGCGTCGCCAGATGCGCCATGTGGACGGTGAAGTTCATGACGTCGAGCATGTCGGCGCGGCCCAGGGGGTAGTAGAAGTTGTCCAGATCGTCCTGGCCGAAGCTAACGTTCACACCCGCCGCCAGTAGCTCCGGGACGCGCGTGTAGGTGCCGAGCGAGTTGACGTTCGCGTTGGCGACCATGTTGACCCCGGCCTGCTTGAGCATGTTGATGACCCGCACGGCATGTGCGTCCGGATAGTGCCGGAGCGCGCCGTTGTGGCTCGAGGACACGCGGCCGTTGAAGCCGGTGGCGATCGTCTTGGCCGCCACCATCTCCAGCGTGCGCGACATGGGGTCTGGGGCATCGTCGCAGAGGAAGTGGACGTCCTTGTCGAAGCGCTTGGCGAGTTCGAAGCAGAAGTCGATGTGCGCGCTCGCCGCGGCGTCCGTCCACTCGACCCATGGGAGCCCGCCCACCACGTCGGCGCCGGAAACCAGGGCGCGCTCCATGAGTTCGAAGCTCTCCTCGTTCGTCCTTAGGCCCTCCTGCGGGAACGCGCAGATCTGGAGGTCCATGGTGGCGCCGTAGCGTTCGCGGGCCTTCACGGCCCCTTCCAGTGCCGTGAGGCCGGCGAAGGAGTCGACGTCGACGAACATGCGCATGGCCAGGGTGCCGTAACTTATGGCCAGGTCGAGGGCGCGCCCTATACGCTGAGCCACGTCATCCACCGTGTACGTGCGCTTGAACGCCCACGTCTCCTCGATAGGCACGACGTTCTCGTGGCTCATCTCGTAGTCGAGCATGCCGGAGCGCGGTTCGCCCTCGAAGCTCGCGGCGGCCTTGGCTTCGCGCTCCTTCAGGGGGTAGTCGTAGCGCCCCGTGACCTCACCGAAGAACGACTTGTCGATGTGGAAGTGGCAGTCCACCAGCGGCTCCGTGACGAGGCGGCCGGCTGCGTCGATCTCGCGCCTCCCGGCGCCGGTTATCCGCGGCTCGATGGCCGTGATGACACCGTCCGCGACGCCGATGTCCACGAGGCCGGCACGCTGCCTAAGTTGAGCGTTGCGAACAATCAGGTCGTCAGGCACGCTGGGCTCCCTTGCTGGTGACCGGGCCGCGGACCTCGTTCACTCGGTCCATGAACGCGCGTACCCTGGAGACATCGACTGGGTTCTCGAACACTCCGCCGGACTTGAAGGCGGTGCCGACCACTGCTCCGTCCGCAACCGACAGCTGCTCGGCGACGGTCTCCAGTCGCACGCCCGTGTTCGCGAACACGGGCGTGGCGGGCGCCACTTCCTTCACGACCCGTAGAGCGGCCGTCGAAGTGGCGGAGCCGGCGGTCAGCCCGGAGACGCAGAGCGCGTCCGGATGGCAGTTGAAGACGGTCGTGCGGACGATCTGCGCGAAGTCGCGCTCGGCCAGGTACTGGGCCGCCTCGGGGACGATGTTGAAGAGCAAGCGCACGTGGGCGCCGCCGATAGCGTGCTGGTGCCTGACGAACTCCCCGACGTTCGTGTTCCAGAGCCCGAAGTCGCTGGCGTAGACGCCCGAGAAGATCTCCCTCACGAACGAGGCCCCCGTGGCGACCGCCAAATCGAGCGAGGCTCTCGCGTCCCACAGTACGTTGACGCCGAATGGCACGCGCACTCCGTGCAGGAGCTCGCCCACCACGCGCGCCATGGACGCGGTGGTGACGGGGTGAACCTTGGTGAGGTAAGGGAGGCTGAACTCGTTGGAGAACAGGACGGCGTCCACGCCCCCCTCCTGCAAGGCGGCAAGATCCCTCTCGGCCCTCGCCATGACGCCTCGCATGCCCTTCTCGGCATCGAAGCCGGGGTCGCCTGGCAAGGCCGGCAAGTGACACATGCCGATAATCGGTCTTCCGACCCCGAACAAGGGCTCGAGCCAACTCATCCGACTCCTCCTTCGCGCGCCGCTGGGCTCGCTGGTCTTACGTGCCTCATGTCAGGACCAGCTTGGTCGCTGCCTGCAGAAGCGCCTTCTGGTTCGCGTCGCTAAGCGTGTCGTCCGAGACCACCACGTCCACCTCGTCCAGGGCGCAGACTCTCGCTAGCGCCCGTTTGCCGAACTTCGAGGCGTCCGCCACGAGGGTCACGTGGCCGGCCGCCTCGACCATCAGCTGTTTGATGGATGACTCCGCGAACGTGGCGTTCGAGATACCGAAGACGGGATCGACCGCGTCGGCCGACAGGATCGTGTGATCCACGCGGACGTTACGCAGGAACGTCTCCGTGAGGGGGCCGACCAAGGTATTGAAGCCTTCCCGGAGCGTGCCTCCCGTCACGATGACCGTGATGCTCGGATCGAAAGCTATCTGGACGGCGATGAACAGGTCGTTCGTTATCAAGGTCAGGTTCTTGCGTTCGGCGAGGAGCCGAGCGACCTCGAAAGTCGTGGAGCCGGAGTCGAGTATCACCGTCTCGCCGTCGAGCACGAACTTCTCAGCGGCACCGGCGATGCGACGCTTCTCGGCCGTGAACGCTTTCCGCTTCTCCTCGTAGTTCGTCTCGAACGACGTGCTGGTCCTACGGGCCATGGCCCCGCCGTGAGTCCTGAGGACGAGATCGCGCTCCGCCAAACAGTCGAGGTCGCGCCGGATAGTGGCACCGGAGACGGCGAAATGGTCCATCAGCTCTCGCACCTGGACGCTGCCGCGCTCCTCGACCTCGCGCAGGACGCGCAACTGGCGTACCGCGGGCAGGAGCCCCTCAATGCTCTTGAGCGTTCTGGCCAACCTGCTCAGCCTCCCGCATGCATCTGGCCCGGGGTCCGATGACCCGACTGGCCGATGAATGTTGTTCTTATTTGATTATAACTGGCGTTTTGTCTCGTGTAAACTGCGCGCAGGCTCATGGCCGAGAGTAGCTCGGCTGGCACAGGGATCTCGCAGGTCGGCCCATGAGCCGCAGCCCCGGGGAGGAGGTGAGGCAGCGCCGTTTCCAGGACACCGGGAAGCTATCTGTAGAGCTTCGAGAACATAACTGGCCGTCTACCGCTCACCGCTTCGAGCGAGAGGGTCGCGAGCCAACCTCGTGACACCCAGACCTAGATGGGGCACCTGCTATGGCATCGGGCAATCGGTTCAATGACCGTCCAACTTTGATGATCGTCATCGCGAGCATCCGCGAGGGAAGGGTCGGACTACCAGTCGGCCGCTGGTTCGAGGGGGTAGCGAAGGATCACGGCACCTTCGCCGTCGACCTCGTAGACCTTGCAGAACTCGGCCTCCCCCTCATGACGGAGCCGTTCCATCCGAGCCTGCAACGCTACACGCAAGAACCCACGAAGGCTTGGAGCCGACGCGTAGCCGCTGCGGACGCCTTCGCCTTCGTGATGCCCGAATACAACCACTCCTTCAGCGCGCCCCTGAAGAACGCGCTCGACTACCTGTTCAAGGAGTGGGCCGGCAAGCCCGTCGGTTTCGTCTCCTACGGAGGGGTGTCCGCCGGGAGCCGAGCCGTCGCAGCCCTGCAACCGGTCCTCTACTCACTGCAGATGCGAGCGCTACAGCCCGCCCTCCATATACCCTTCGTGAGCGAGTTCGTGGACACGGAGAGGGCCTTCGTGCCTAACGACATCCTTTCGGAGGCGGCGGTCGGACTACTGCAAGCGCTTGCGGATGCATGCCTCGACGAGGAGCGTTCGCGTCGATAGGGATGGCCATCGCCCCACCGATGCCTGGCTAGGCTAGATCGCGCGATCGTCGACGAACCGCTCGATCTCCCCCCTCAACCCCACCAACGCCTCCCTCTGCACATACATCATGTGCCCCGCCTCATAGAACGACATAGACACGTTCGCCCGCTGCTCCGCCGTGAGCCCCATGTGCGCGAAAGTATGCAGCGTGGCGTAGTAGGGCGTGGCGAGGTCGTAGTAGCCGTTGGCCACGTGCACGCGCAAGTACGGGTTGATGCTCATCGCCTTCCTGAGCGTCTCGGCCACGTTGAGGTAGCGGTTCTCGACGTCCTTGTAGCTCCAGCTCTTGTAGAGGTTGGCGAGGATCTCGTAGGGCAGGTCCGTCTGGAAGCCGAGCTCGCCGCGCACGTAGTCGTTGAGGGTAGCGGTGTACGGGCCTTGCGTGGCGGACATGCTGGGGTCGAACTCGAAGTGCTCGCCGGCCGAGTCGCGGTCGACGCCCGTGTAGCGGCTGTCGATGCGGCCGACCGTGCGGCCCTCGGAGCGGAGCAGCTCCTTGGTGAAGCGGAAGATGTCGATGCGCAGGTCCGAGGACTCGACGTACTCCCGGCTCAGGCCCGTGTAACGCGCGAGCGACCCGGCGACCTCCAGGCGCTCCTCCGCGGGCAACCGGTCGCCGAGGAAGAGGGCGGGCGCGTAGCGCTCGTGGACGAACTCCTCGACGCGCCCTAGCAGCACGGACAGCGGGAGCGCCTGCAGCTCCGCGTCGAGCTTGCCGTGGTAGTGGGCGGTCGCGGTGTACGTCGGCAGGAAGAGGAGCGGCGGCAGGTCGTTGCCCGGGCCGAAGCGGGCCGTGCCGAAGTCGAGGATGGCCGACACGAGGATGAGGCCGTTCAGGTAGAGGCCGTGCCGCTCCTGGAGGTGCCCGGCCAGGCCGGCGGCGCGCGTCGTGCCGTAGCTCTCGCCCGCCAGGTACTTGGGGCTCCCCCACCGCCCGTAGCGGCCCGTGTACAGGCGGATGAACGCGCCGACGCTCTCCACGTCGGCGTCGACGCTATGGAAGTCCTTCGCCTTCACGCCCTCGACGGGCCGGCTGTAGCCGGTGCTCACGGGGTCGATGAACACGAGGTCCGTGACATCCAGGAGCGAGACGTCGTTCGGCACGAGACGGTAGGGCGGCGCGGACGGGTAGCCGTCGTCGTCGAGCTCGACGCGCTTGGGGCCGAAGAGGCCGAGGTGCATCCACACGGAGGAGGAGCCGGGGCCGCCGTTGAAGCTGAACGTCACGGGCCGCTTGCTCTTGTCGCTCACGCCGTCGAGCTCGTACGCCACGAAGAAGACCTCGGCGCGCGGCTTCACGCCCTCGAACTTGCCCGCCTTCTCGCCCTCCCCCACCGCCTCCTCGCTCATCACGATCGTGCCGGCGGTGGCGGTGTAGGCGATCTTCTTGCCGAGGATCGTCGTCTCGTGGCGCGTGACGACCAGGTTGTCCTTCGGAGTGCGCTGGGCGCCGACCTCCGCGGGCGCGCCGGTGGTGGGAGCGGTGTCTGACCCGTTGGTCACGGTCTCTCCTTGCGCGCGCCTCCTGGACGGGCCGCCTCGGACGGAGACGCCTTGCGGCAGGCTCGCCAGCGGCGCGCAATTCGACTTTGGCCGAACGATACCGCGACGGCCGGGGGTGTAGCGGGCGAGGTCCGCGCCACACTGGTACTTCATCCAACTCAGCTATATTGCGGCCTGCCATCTTGGCAGCACTCGCGCAACTGCGAGTAGGAAGGTGGATCCCATGTCACGTATGCCTCGCATAGCAGCCGCCATAGTGCTAGCGCTGGTGGTCGCGCTGCCAACGCTGGCGCTGGCGCAAGAAGCCCCCCAAGAAGACCCCGCCGAGGAGGCCCTCGCCCAAGCGGTGAGCGCCCTGAACGGCGCGAGCTTCCACTTCGAGTACAGCATCTGGCCCGTGCAAGACGCGAGCTCGCCCGTGACCGGCGATGGCGACTTCGACCGCGGCTCCCAGAGCTTCCGTTACACGGTGGTGACGGACCCTAAGGACGAGTCGATCGACCACGCCAACGACGGCGAGTGGATCCTGGTCGAAGGCGTCATGTACCACGACGCGGGCGCCGGTTGGCAGCCGGGCGGCATGGACCTCACGTACATGAGCGTCACGACGCTGATCGCCCCGTTCGAGAGCTACCCGTTCGCCAAGATGCTCGGCTCGCCGGAGGACGGCAACCTCGACCTGCTCGAGCTGGTGGGCACCGACGAGGTGGACGGCGCGCAAGCCGCCCACTACCGCTTCGCGACCAGGGAGATCGAGATGCTCGGCACTGCCGTGTACGAGGCCTGGGTGGCGGGCGACCCGGCAGCCCCGGCGTTCGTCGTCTTCCAGAGCACGGACCCCGACGGCAAGGTGAGCCGCGTGACCTACAGCGCGATCGGGGAGGACGTAACGATCACGGCGCCTTGAGCGCGCCGCGCGGCAGGCGCTTGCCGGGCGCGGCATGGCGTGACGAGCGGGGCCACGTCACGTCGCGGGGCTTGTCACCCCAACCGCGCCACCACCGCCATGGCGTGCGACCACAGGAGCGGCCCGGCCGACTCGCCCCAGTTCCTCGTCCAGTACTCGAAGAAGTACGGGTGACAGTCCGCGCCCGGCACCTGCTCGGGGAGCGCGCCGTCCGCCCCTCGGTGCGCCTCCACCCAGGCGAGGAGGCGGGCGGCGCCGGCCTCGTCGCCGAGCCGACGCCTGTGCCAGGCGAGCCAGGCCGTGAGGAGCACCCACTCGCCGCCGCCGTAGTAGGTGTCGGCGGCGTAACGCCGCAGCCCGCCGCCCAGCAGCTCGCGCTCGATCCTCGCGACGGTGCGCGCCATGCGCGCGTCGGAGGGGCTCACGAGGTCGAACGGCGTGGCCAACCACAACAAGGACGCATCCACGGCCGGGTTCCTGACGTACTTGACGAAGGCGCCGTCCTGAACGCACTCGGCCTCGATGAACGCGAGGACGGCGGCGTGGACGCGCAGAGCCCGCGTCGCCAGTCCGGACGCCGGCACAAACACCGCTATGTCGCGCAGCCCCGCGGCGATCGACGCCAGGGTGGCGGTATGCAGCTGGCTCCTGTGCTCCTCCCACGAGTCGTAGCACGGCTCGTTCCAGAACGCCTCCAGGTAGTCGACCGCCACCGCCACGGCCGGAACCAGAGCGGCGGGCATCCGCGAGGAGCCGGTGGCGCGCAGGTGACCGGCGAGGCTCCAGAGCCACTGCCCGTAACCGTCGAGCTGGAAGTTAGGCCAGCCGTCCTTGAGCCAAGCGCCCGCTAGCGTGAAGCGCGCGGGCAGGAACTCGAACTCGGTGATGGGGTCGCCCGCCTCGCGCCGGGCCCGCAGCTCCCGCACGTACGGCGCCAACGGCTCCAGGCAGCGCGCCACCCAGGCGTGGAAGCGGGCGACGCTGCCGTGCTCGCCGACGCGGTCGAGGGCGTGGGCGATGAAGGCGCCGTCGCGCAACCAGCACTGCTGGTACTGCGAGAAGGACGGGCCGGCCGGGTACGCGCCACCGGGGTCCTGCGCCCCGAGGATGAGCGCCACGTCGACGCCGACGCCGCTACCCCCATCCGGAGCGCCGGCGCGGCCGTCGTTCGCCGCGCCCGCGGGACCGCCAACTGCCTCGCCGCCGCCGCCGCTCACCCCTTCACCCCGGACCCCGCCACGCCCTCGATGACCCACCGTTGGGCGAAGAGGAAGACCGCGATCGTCGGGATGGTCGCCAGCACCGTGCCGGCCATGACGACGTTCCACTGCGTCTGCCCCGGGTAGAGGCCCTGCAGCGTGGAGAGCGCGATGGGCAGGGTCATGAGCGTGCGGTCGTTGATGATGAGCAGCGGCCACAGGAAGCTGTTCCACGAGCCCATGAACGAGAGCACCGTGAGGGTCGCGAGCGCCGGGCCCGTCATGGGCAGCACGACCCGGAAGAAGGTGGCGAGGGTCGAGGCGCCGTCGATGGTGGCGGCCTCCTCGAGCTCGCGCGGGATCGAGAGGAAGAACTGGCGCATGAAGAACGTGCCGAACGCGCTGAACATGCCGGGGATGATGAGCCCGGCGTAGCTGTTCGCCCAGCCGAGGCGCGTGACGAAGATGAAGAGCGGCGTGATGACCACGGCGAACGGCACCATCAGGGTGGCGAGGTAGACGGTGAAGAGCGCGTCGCGGCCGGGGAACCGGAAGCGTGCGAACGCGTAGCCCGACATCGAGCACACGACCAGCTGCCCCAGCGTCGTCGCCGCGGCCACCAGGAGCGAGTTGCCGAACACTCGCAGGAACGGGAAGCGCGTGAGCACGGCCGTGTAGGCGGAGGTGGTCGGTTCGGCGGGTAGCAACTGCGGCGGAAGGCTCAGGAGCGCGCCGCTTGGCTTCAGCGAGGTGCCTATCGCCCACAGGAACGGCGTGATCATGAGGAGGCCGCCGGCCAGGGCGAGGAGCGTCAGGACGACGGTGCGCGCCCGGACGCGGCGGCGACCTGACCGCGCCCCGGCACGGCCGGACGCGGGCCCGCCGGCGGTGGCGAACCCGGCGCGCGGGCCCTGCGGAACGACGGCGCCTGTCAGCCTGGCCACGGACGGACCCCGCCTCACGAGCGCCACCGCCGCAGTTGGTAGAAGAACACGGTCACGACGAAGATGATCAGGAACAGCACCCACGAGAGCGCGGACGCGTAGCCCATCCGGCTGTAGGAGAACGCGTGCGAGACGATCCTCTCGACGAGGACCATGGTGGCGCCGGCCGGTCCGCCGTCCGTCATCACGTACACCTGGTCGAACACCTGGAACGAGCCGATCAGGCTGATGCTGAGGCAGAACACGAGGGTCGGCGCGAGGAGCGGGATGGTGATCGCCCAGAGCGACTGGGCGCGCGTGGCGCCGTCGATGCTCGCGGCCTCGTAGTACTCGCGCGGTATGCCTTGCAGGCCGGCGAGAATGATGATCATCACGAAGCCCGTGTCCTTCCATACGCTCGTCAGGATCACGGCGGGCATCGCCCAGTTAGGGTCGAACAGCCACGCCGGGCCGGCGATGCCGATGGCCGAGAGCGCGTTGTTGATCAGGCCGTACACGGGGTTGTAGAGCCACTTCCACACGAGGGCGACGGCCACCCACGAGGTGACGACGGGCACGAAGTACATGACGCGGAACGCCTGGCTGAACGGGATGGCGCTGTTGAGGAGCACGGCGATGAGCAGCCCGGCGCAGAGCACGAGGGGCACGTAACCGAGGAGGAACGTGAGGGTGTTCTTGAGCGTGTGCCAGAACTCGGCGTCGGTGACGAGGCGCTGGTAGTTCGCGCCGCCGACGAACTTGGCCGGCGTGAGCAGGTCCCAGTTCGTGAACGAGAGCCCGAGCGAGGTCAGCATGGGCCCGACCGTGAACGCGAGCAGGCCGATGAGGCTCGGCCCCAGGAAGAGCGCCAGGACCCCGAAGCGTCGCCAACCGCGCTCGTACATGCGCGCTACGCTTCGCTTCCCTGTTGCGGCGCGCCGGCGCTCGCGGACGGCGCCGCGCCCGCGCCTTCCGCAACCGCCGCGCGCGCGCCTCCTGGCAGCCCGGCCGCGGCGCTCAGCAGGAACGCCAACCGTTCGCTGTCCGCGCGCACGAAGACGGGGATGGTGTCCAGCGTGGCGGGGGCGTGGAACACGCGGTCGCCCGCCAGTTCGCCGCCCGACCAGAGGTCGACCCAGGCGCCGGGCGGGAGCCGCACCTCGCGCGTCTCCACGCCGCGCTCAACGACGGGCGCCACGAGCAGGTCCCTGCCCAGGAGGTAGGCGTACTCGTCGGCGGCCAGGAAGTCGTGCCTGCCCGGGTAGGCGAGCGCCGGGTAGCGCATGAGCGGGAGACCGGCCGCGGCGGCCGCCTCCGCCTCGCCGTGTAGGTAGTCGCGCAGGCGCATACGCAGGTGCGCGTAGCGCCGGTAGACCCTCAGCGCGTTCGGGTCGCCGTGGCGCTCGGCGATGTTCCACGGCGTCCGGTCGCGGCGCTCGCTCGCCCCGTGGGGCTCCGAGTGGTACTGCATGACCGGGCAGAACGCGGCCATGGCGGCGGAGCGCATGTACAGGTCCGCGGGCGGGATCTCCCCGCTGAACCCACCGAGGTCCCACGCCCACATGCCGATCCCGCTCACGCCGGCCGAGAGGCCGGCTTTCACCGACGCCCGGTAGGCGTTCCACGTGCTGTCCTCGTCCCCGGCCCAGTGGATGGGGAAGCACTGCGCGCCCGTGTAGCCGGAGCGCGAGAACGTTACCCCGTCGCCGTCCGTCGCGTCCTGGATGAACGTGTGATAGGCGCCGACGTAGTCGTTCGCGTACGTGTTGAAGAGCTCGAGGCCGCGCCGTCCGTCGTGCGCCCTGAGCCCGCGGCCCCACAGGTGCTCGCCCCCGTCGGTCTTCATGCCGTCTATGCCCAGCTCATCGAACAGGTAGCGGCGCTTGCCGAACCAGAACTCGCTCGTGGCCGGGTTCGAGAAGTCGGCCACGAGCGCGTCCGTGAACCACCAGCCCTTATTCCGGTAAGCGCTGCCGTCGGGGTTCAGGACGGCGAGGCCGTGCTCGAGCATGTACTCGCCGTCGAGGTCGTGCTGGGCGTGGGGCTCGCCGAGCCGCTTGTGCACGGGGATCTGCCAGAGCACGACGCGCACGCCGTTCGCGTGGCACCAGTCCACCATGGCCTTCGGGTCGGGCCACCTGCCCTTGAACCGGAAGTCTCCGAGCCTATGCGCGGCCCCTTCCGCCTTCGGCTCGTACTCGGCGTCGTTGAAGATATAGAAGGTCGACTCGTCGCTCCACGCCTCGATGACGATCACGGAGGCGGGCACGTCCTCGGCGAGCGTGCGCCCCACGACCTCCTCGACCAACGCCTGCGAGTTCCAGGTGTTGGCGGACATCCACGGCCCGAACGCCCAGGCGGGCGGCACGGCCGGGCGGCCGGTCAGGCGCGTGAAGGCGGCGGTGACCGCGTATGGCTCGTCGGCCACGAACACCACGAGGTCGAGCAGGCTGCGCTCCGAGCCGTCGGGCTCGCCATGGAGCCGCTCGACGGTCCAGGCCGCCTCGCGTTCGGTCAGGTCTAGATAGCTCGGTTCCGGAACGTCGAGCCACACGCCGTAGCTCCGCTCCGATACGAGTAGCGGGACAGGGATATAGGTTCGTTTGCGTTGCTCCTTGTACTCCTCGTAGACGCGCAGGTCCCAGCGCTGACCGTTGCGGTCGGCGTCGACGAAGCGCTCGCCGAGGCCGTAAATGGCCTCGCCCTCGCCCGTGAGGAAGTTGGCGACGACGGTCGTGCTCATCACGCCCGCCCGCTCGAGCCACGCGAAGCGCAGGCTGCCGGAGAAGAGCGGCGTGTGGGGCGCCCCAGGCGTGGCGGCGCTCACCGTGAGGTCGGCGCGCTCGACGCGCACGACGATGCCCGGCGCCTCGATCGTGAAGCCCCAGAGGGTCTCGCGCAGCTCGGCGGGGGAGCCGGGCCGGGCGCCTCGGAGGGCGGCCGCACCCTTCGCGGCGGCGCTCTCGCCGGCAGCGTTGCCTGCGGCGAGGTTCTCTTCGACCGCGTTCCCTCGGGCCACGTTCGCTCCGGCGACGTTCTCCCCTGCCGTACCTCGCGGCGCCGCTCCCGCCCCCGTCGGCTCCGCTCGCCTCAGAACCAACCGGCACGCCCCAGCCGTCGGGAACGCGAACGCAAGCCACGCCGTCCCGCGATCGGCGGTGAGCTCGACCCGCACCTCGTCGCCGGATGCGTCGCCCACGAGGAAGGCTTCACCCACGCCGGTCACGGTCGTCCAGGCGCCGACGTCGAACCGGTACGGCCCAGCGCTGAGAGGTCGCCCGCCCGTGGCTACGCCAGACGCGGCGTCAGACACGGCGTCAGACACGGCGTCAGAGGTGCCGTCCGACACGCCATCCGACGCGGCGCCCGGCAACCCGTCCGGCAGCGCGCGCAGCACGTACTCCACGCCGCCGTCGGGGAAAGAGCCGAGGTCGACGGCCCACGCGTCGCCCGCAAGCTTCATGGCGGCGACGCGCCGCGATTCCGGCGCGCCGCCGTGCCTGGTATGCGTCACCTCCGCCCAGGCCTCCCGCGCGCCCGCCGGCACGCGGAAGCCGACCTGCACGGCGTCGCCGGGCGCCGGGTCGCGCGGGAAGCGCTCGGTGGGGCTGCTCTTGTAGGGGTCGTCGATACCGAACGGGTCGTGCACGATCATCGGGCGTTCAGCCTCCTGGAGCGCGGTCGTGGCAGCGGTGGCGCGATCGGCCCGCGCGCCGGGGACGGGGAGTGGTAGGCGCGGGGTCGTGCCGAACATCGCCGGGTCGACATCGACGGGCGACGCGTACGCGTGGCGGCGTGCATGCGCTGGTCGCGCGTGGTGGCGCCGCGCGACTCGGCGGCGCGAATGCGCTGGTCGTGTGTGGGACGCCGCGAAGTCGCGCGGCGCCCCACAACGCTGCGGCGCGCCTACCGCCCTACGAGCGCCTCGACGCGCTTCTGCGCGTCCTGCAGCGCCTGCTCGACCGTCTTGGTGCCGAGGCGCGCGGCCTCGAGCTCCTGGTTGACGATGTCCTGGAGCTCGGGCTGGTTCTCGACGACGGGCGGGTTGACGGCGTACGCGAGCGACTCGAACACGGCCTCGCGGTTCGCGGGCACGGGCTTGGCGAGGTACGGCTCGAGCGCGTCGGCCTGGTCGAGCGAGAGCGCCGAGAGCTCCCAGTTCGACTCGATGCGCGCCTCGACGACGGCCGGGTGGGCGGCGAGGAACTCCACCCACTTGTAGGCGGCGCCTTGCACCTTGCTCTGGCTCGACACGACGGCGGCGTTGGAGAAGAAGTGCGTGGCCTTGCGCGCGCCGCCCGGCTCGACCGCGACGTCCCAGTCGAAGGTGGCGTTCGTGACGAAGTTGTCGAACATCCAGATGCCCGTGACGATCATGCCGAGCTGCTGGTTGAGGAAGAGGTCGATGTCGCCGACGCCGCTCATCTCCGCGTCGGTCGGCATGATGTGGTGGAGCTGCACCTTGTCGACGAGGTAGTGCGCGGCGGCGCGGTTCTCGTGCGTGTCGATCTGGACGGTCGGCGTGACGGTCAGGCCGCCGCCGGCCTGCTCGGCCACCTTGTAGAACTCCCAGAACTGCACGGGCTGGGAGATGCCCCAGACGCGCTTCGCCGGATCGCTGATGGCCTTGCCGGCCGCGATGACGTCGTCCCACGTCCAGTCGTCCGTCGGGTAGGCCACGCCGGCGGCGTCGAACAGGTCCTTGTTGTAGATGAGGAGCACGGTCGAGAACGTGATCGGCAGGCCGAGCTGGGCGCCGTCGTAACTGAAGGCGTCGAGGGCCGCCGGGTAGAACGTGTCGTCCTTCACCAGGCTGCTACCGGCCATCTCGTCGCGCAGGTCGCGCAACGTCCCGCGCGAGGCGAAGGTCACGAAGTTCTCGTAGTTGAGCTCGAAGACGTCGGGTGACGTCCCGGCCGCGAAGTCGGTCTGGAGCTTCGTGAAGTACGAGCCGAAGTCGGCGGTCGTGTAGTTGATCTTGATGCCGGGGTTCTCCGCCTCGAACACGTCGATGAGGTGCTCGAGCACGTCCAGCTTGTCCGAGCCCGTCGTGAACGAGAAGTAGTTGACCGTCTGCGCCGTACCGAACGCGGCCAGGCCGAGCGCCAGCGCGAACGCCAACCTCGTCAGCCAACCGCTTGCCTTGTGCCTCTTCATGACTTCCTCCTTCGCCTCGCTGGGCTTCTTGCTGCAAAGTCGTCGCCGACGAGCCGTCATCGCGTCAGACCGGGCCCGGTCTGCAGCGCCGACAACGGCTCGGTCGCGGCCTCGAGGAAGCGTGCGGCGGCGAGGCCGGCGGCCCCGCGCGCCCACGCGTCGTCGCCCCACGAGTCGACGATCAGCTCGAGGCCGTCGGCCAGGCCGCCGAAGGCGTGCCTCTCGAGCGCCGGTCGAACGTGGGGCAGGAAGTACTTGGAGTTCCGCAGCCCTTCCCCGCCGAGGATGACGAGGGTGGGCGCGAAAAGGTTCACGAGGTCGCTCAGGGCGACGCCCAGGCACTCGCCAGCGTCGGCGAGCAGGCCGAGGGCCGTCTCGTCGCCCCGCGCCGCCAGAGCGGTGAGCGCCTCCGGACGCGCGTCTCGTGGGAAGCCGGCGACGGCGCGGTGCGCCTCGGCCAACAGGGCGGCGTCGCCCAGCCGCTCCTCGAGGGTCGTGGTGCCGGGCCGCATGACGCGCGGTCCGATCGGCGTGCAGCGGGTATGCCCGACCTCGCCGGCGCCGCCGCGGGGACCGCGGTAGATGGCGCCGCCTATCACGATGCCAAGGCCGACACCGCGCCCCATGGTCACGGTCAGGAAGGAGTCGTGCGCGCGCCCGAGGCCGAACCAGCTCTGGGCGGCGGCGAGGGCGTTCACGTCGTTCTCGACGACGGCGGAGAGCCCGGCCACGTCGCGCAGCTCCTCGGCGAGGCGAACGTCGTGCCAGCCGAGCAGGTCGGAGTGCTTGACGATGCCCGTGAGGTAGTCGACGACGCCGGGCAGGCTCACGCCCAGCCCGGCCACGCGGTGACCGGGGACGCCGAGCTTGTCGCAGAGCTCGGCCTTGGACGCCACCACCGCGGCGGCGACCGTGCCGACGGCGGAGTCGGCGAGCGGGACGCGCACCGTGCCGAGCACGTCGGCGTTGAGGTTGGTGAGCGACGCCACGATGGCGTCGGGCATGACCTTGGCCCCCACGACGTAGGAGTGGTCGTAGTTGATGCCGAGCAGGATGGGCTTGCGCCCGACCGACTGCGACTCGCCCACCTCGACCTCGACGACGAGCCCCGTGTCTATCAGGGAGGCGGTGAGGTTCGTGACGGCGGCGGGGCTCAAGCGGAGTTGGACGGCCAGGTCCGTCCGCGAGATCTTCCTCGACCGGTGGATCGCGTTGATGATCGCGCTCTGGTTGAGTAACCGGATCTTCTCGCGACCGAGTGCGCTGGTTGAGCCGTTCCGCATGGACACGCCCTTTAGTTCATTTGGTGTAGCAAGTATTGAACCGGGCGTCGCGAGTTGTCAAGGCCACTGGGTGACCAGCGGTCGGCGCGATCGGCGAACAGCAAGAGCGGCGCGCCCGAGCAAGACGAAGGTGGCGTCCAGCGAGCGGCTCTACGGGCTCAGTAGCCCGCCTTGAGGAAGCGCGCGACGGTCATCACCCTGAGCGGTAGGTCGGTCCGCTCCATGAGGGGAGAGAAGTGCTTCGTATCTCCCGTGAGGAGCACGTCGGCCAGCACGGCCACCGCTACCGAGTAGACGGGCAAGTCCTTCTGCGCGAGCGGAACCGGGGGAACGACTCGATCGCGAACGCCCGGAACGACCAGGACGTGTTCCATCCGGGCCGCGAGGGCGCTCGAGCGCCCGGGATACTTGCGCGCGAGGTTGCGCTCGGCTTCGAGGTGGCAGTAGACGCTCGTGACGAGGCGAACCTTGCCGACACCAGCCAGCTCCCACAGCAGAGCGAACGTCGGGCCGCCGAGCGCCGCGCTGAACAAGACGTTGGCGTCGAGGAAGGCCCTTACAGGCCCCATCGGCCGCGGGCCTCGGCGAGTTCTTCTTCGGTGAGCTCGCTGGCAGCCAGGAACTCCGCGATCCGCTCATCCGAGTACAGCTCGACCGGCATGACCTCGACGGGTTGAAGGACGATCCGCCCTTCCTCGATGCCGACCCGGAAAGCGTCGCCCGCATGCAGACCGAGCACCCGACGCACGTCCGCGGGAAGGGTGACTTGGCCTCGCCCCGAGAGCTGAACCAGCGGCGCCTCGTTACTCATTCTCACAGCATATCCGCAATTCGGATATTCGTCCACGGAGCTGACGCTCGCAGTGGGCGGCAGGTGAACCCGTGAAGCAGCAGGCTGAGGGCCCGGCGCCCCCCGAGGCCACCGAGCCCTCCTTGCACTCACGTCCCGAACCGCGCCTTGTGAGCGCGCGGGTGAACCGTGACCGCCCCCCTACGCCCCGACCAACTCCTTACCGGTACCCCGCGCGGGTTCGCTCATCGGCCCACCCGTCTCGACGACCTTCGGGAACTTCAACGCCGCATGCGCCGCCGCGAGCCGCGCGATGGGCACGCGGAACGGCGAGCAGCTCACGTAGTCGAGGCCGTAGCGGTGGCAGAGGTGGATGGACGCGGGGTCGCCACCGTGCTCGCCGCAGATGCCGACCTCGAGGTCGGGTCGCGCGGCGCGGCCTAGGCGCGTGCCCGTCTCGATGAGCTTGCCGACGCCGGCCTCGTCGATGGTCGCGAAGGGGTTCTCCTCGAGGATGCCCTTCTCGAGGTAGTGCATGAGGAAGCCCTTCTCGGCGTCGTCGCGCGAGATGCCGAAGGCGGTCTGCGTCAGGTCGTTCGTGCCGAAGCTGAAGAACTCGGCGTCCTCGGCGAGGTCGCCGGCCGTGAGGACGGCCCGGGGAACCTCGATCATCGTCCCGAAGCGGTAGTCGACGCTCACGCCCTGCTCGGCCATGACGAGCTTGGCCTCCTCCTCGAGGGCGCGCTTCTGGCTGCGCAGCTCGTTCACGTGGCTGACGAGCGGGATCATGACCTCCGGGTGCACGTCGAGCCCCTCGCGCTTGACCGTGCAGGCGGCCTCGAAGACGGCCCTGACCTGCATGCGGGTCAGCTCGGGGATGAGGATGCCGAGGCGCACGCCGCGCGTGCCGAGCATGGGGTTGGCCTCGCGCAGCTCGGTGACGCGCGCGAGGTGGTCCTGCTTGTGCCGGATGACGGCGAGTGCCCGGTCCATCTCCTCGAAGGTGCGGAAGTGCTGGAGCTGCATCTTGAGGTCGGCCAGCGCGCTGGTGAGCTCGTCGTGGGACGGGAGGAACTCGTGCAGCGGCGGGTCGAGGAGGCGGATGATGACGGGCAGGCCGTCCATCGCGCGGAAGAGCCCCTCGAAGTCGCCGCGCTGCAGGGGCAGCAGGGCGGCGAGGGCCTCGGCACGCTCCGTGGTGGTGCGCGCCATGATCATCTTCTGCACGATGGGGATCCGCTCGGTCTCGAAGAACATGTGCTCGGTGCGCACGAGGCCGAGGCCCTCGGCGCCGTAGGCCCGCGCCCGCCGCGCGTCGGCCGGGTAGTCGGCGTTGGCGCGCACGCCGAGCGTGCGGATGTCGTCGGCCCACGCGAGGAGCTTCGTGAGGTACGGGTTGTCGATGTCGGGGATGACGGTGGGCAGCGCGCCAAGGTAGACGTCCCCGACGGTGCCGTCGATGGAGACGACGTCACCTTCCTTGATGACGATATCGCCGACGGTCATGTCGCGCTTGTCGAGGTCGATGTGCAGCGCGGCCACGCCGACGACGGCGGGTTTGCCGAACTGCCTCGCGACGAGGGCGGCGTGGCTCGTGCGCCCGCCGGAGCTCGTCAGGATGCCCTTGGCGGCGAGCATGCCGTGGACGTCGTCCGGCTTCGTCTCCGGCCTGACCATGACGACCGCGCGGCCGTCCTTGGCCCACCGCTCGGCCGTGTCGGCGTCGAACGCGACCGCGCCGACGGCGGCGCCGGGCGAGACGTTGAGGCCCGCGGCGAGCTTGTTGGCGGCCTTGCGCGCCTTGGCCTCGAACTGCGGGTGCAGGAAGTAGTCGATCTGCTCGGGCTTGACGCGCTTGACGGCCTCGCGCCGCTCGATGAGGCCCTCGTCGACCATCTCGACCGCGATGCGGACCTCCGCCTGGGCCGTGCGCTTGCCGTCGCGGGTCTGGAGGACCCAGAGCTTGCCGTGCTCGACGGTGAACTCCATGTCCTGCATGTTGCGGTAGTGGCGCTCGAGCCGCTTGGCGATGGCGGCGAACTCGGCGAACGCCTTCGGCATGACGTCCGCCAGCTCCTCGAGGGGCTGCGTGGTGCGGATGCCGGCCACCACGTCCTCGCCCTGGGCGTTGACGAGGAAGTCGCCTTCCAGGTGGTTCTCGCCCGTCGTGGCGTTGCGGCTCATGGCCACGCCCGTCGCGCAGTCCTCGCCCATGTTGCCGAACACCATGGCCTGGATGTTCACGGCCGTGCCGAGGTCGTGGCGGATGCCGGCGGCGTTGCGGTAGTCGACGGCCCGCTTGCCGTTCCACGAGCGGAACACGGCCTCCGTGGCCAGGCGGAGCTGCTCGAGCGGCTCCTCCGGGAACGGAGCGCCCGTGTACGTGCGGACGATCTCCTTGAACTTGCGGGTGATCTCCTGCCAGTCGACCGCCCCAAGCTCGGCGTCGACCTTGACGCCGGCCGCGTTCCGCCGCGCCGTTATGACGGCCTCGAAGACCTCGTCCGGCACGCCGAGCACGACGCTGCCGAACATCTGCACGAGGCGCCGGTAGGAGTCGTAGACGAAGCGCGGGTCGGCCGTCAGGGCGATGAGCCCCCGGGCGACGTCGTCGTTCAGACCGAGGTTGAGGATGGTGTCCATCATCCCCGGCATGGAGAACTTGGCGCCGGAGCGGCACGACACGAGTAGCGGCTTGGCGGGGTCGCCGAACGTCTTCTCCGTCTCCTCCTCGACGCGCCGCAGCGCCGCGAGCTCCTGCTCCCACATGCCGTCCGGGAACCGGCCGCCCGCGGCGAGGTAGGCGTTGCACGCCTCCGTCGAGACGGTGAAGCCCGGCGGCACGGGCACGCCGAGCCGCGTCATGTCGCCCAGGTTGGCGCCCTTGCCGCCGAGGAGCGCGCGAGCGCCGTCCCAGCTACCCGTCAGGTCCTCGGCGATCCCGACCTCCGAGAACTGGTAGACCCACTTCTTGCTCATCGCGACTCCTTCCCGGACGTGCCGCCCTTCGCTGCGTTCTCGCGGTCGCCCGTATCCAAGACGAGCCTAAGGTCGGCGGCCGGGCCGCCGTCAGAGGCGGACGTCCTCTCCCGGCGCGGCAGGCCTCACCCGCCCACCCGGTACCCGAACGCGAAGCCGGAGAGCGCCTTCAGGTAGTTCGCCCGCTCGAACGCCTCCGGGTCGGGCGCAGAGCGTTGCGAGAGCGCGCCGCGCAGCTCGGAGACGTTGTCGTAGCCCCGCTCGCGCATCCACGCCTGCAGCCCGCGCAGGACGGTCGTCACGTGCTCCGGTCCGTGCAGGAGCAGCGCCGAGGTCATGGTCACGACGTCGGCGCCGACCAGCAGCAGCTTCGCCACGTCGGCGGCGTCGTGGACGCCACCCGCGCCCGCGAGGTCGAGGTGCGCGCGCCCTTGCAGGATGGCGATCCAGCGCAGGGCGAGGCGCGCCTCAGCGCTCGTCGAGAGCGCCAGGCTCGGCACGACGTCGAGCTCCTCCAGGTCGATGTCGGGCTGGTAGAAGCGGTTGAAGAGGACCACGCCGCTGGCGCCGGCCCCGGCGAGGCGGCCGACGAAGTGCGGGAGCGACGAGAACCAGGGGCCGAGCTTGACGGACACGGGCACGCCGACCCGGCTCGTGACCTCGTGCACGATCTCGCACGTGCGCCGCTCGATCTCCTCGGCGCTCACGCCCGGGTCGGTGGGAAGGAAGTAGACGTTCAACTCGATGGCGTCGGCGCCCGCGTCCTGCAGCTCCCGCGCGTAGCGCGTCCAGCCGCCCGGGCGGTGGCCGTTGAGGCTGGCGATGATGGGCACCGAGACGGCCATCTTGGCTTCGGCGAGGTGGCGGAGGTAGTCGTCGACCGTCAGCGGCTCGCCCGTGAACTGGTCGAGATAGCCGGTCGCCTCGGGCGAGATCTCGCGTCCGATGGCGTGCAACCCCGCGAGGAGCAGCTCCTCGCGCTCGATCTGCTCCTCGAACAGGGACGGGAGCACCACGGCGCCGACGCCGGCGTCGTCGAGGCGCCGCAGCGTCTCCAGGCGACCCGTGAGCGGGGACGAGGACGCGACGACGGGGCTACGCAACCGCATGCCTAGGTAGACGGTCTCCAAGCCGGGGTTCATGCTTCACACCTCCGCTTCCGTGTCGTTCGTCGCCACTGCCTTGCCGGCGCCGGCCGGAGCCGACGCGGTCGGGCCGCCGGCCGACGACCCGCCGGCCCCGCCCCGCACCACGTGGTGCACGGCCGCGAGCTGCTCGTACAGCGCCCGCCGCGCCTTGGCGTCGGCCTCCGCGAGCTCCATGAGGGCGGCCGCCCGCTCCGGCTGCGTGCGCGCCAGGACGGAGAACCGCCCTTCCGTCGCCGCCCACTCGGCGAGCGAGCCCTTGGGCGGGCGCGAATCGAGCACGAGCGGCTGGCCGCCGCCCTCCTTGAGCGCCTCGCGGGGGTCGTAGTGGTAGAGGGTGAGGTAGCCGGCGCGCACGGCGTCGCGCTGGTGGGTCATCATCGTGCTCATCTCGATGCCGTGGGCGATGCAGGGGCTGTACGCGACGACCAGGCTCGGACCCGGCCACTCGGCGGCGGCGCGCAAGACCTCGATCGCCTGTCGCGGGCTCGCGCCAAGGGCGATCTGGGCGACGTAGACGTCGCCGTAAGCCATCGCGATCTGCCCGAGGTCCTTCTTCCCGACGGCCTTGCCGCTCGCCGCGAACTTGGCGACGGCGGCGCGCGGCGTCGCCTTCGAGGCCTGCCCGCCCGTGTTGCTGTACACCTCCGTGTCGAGGACGAGCACGTTGACGTCGCGCCCGCTCGCGAGCACGTGGTCGAGGCCGCCGAAGCCGATGTCGTACGCCCAACCGTCACCACCCACGATCCAGAGCTGGCGGTAGACGAGCGTCTCCGCCACCGTGCGCAGGCGCGCGGCGTCGCGGAGCTCGGACTCCGTCAGGGAGCCGTGGCGCTCGAGCTCGGCGAGCCGCGCCAGCAGCTCCGCCACGCGCTCGCGCTGCGCCTCGATCCCCGCGTCGTCCCGGGCACCGACCCCCCGGGCGAGGGCGTCGGCGAGCCCGTCGCCGAGCCTGCCCCTGAGCCGCGCCACCAGGTCGAGCGCCTGCTCCGCCTTCGCGTCGACGGCGAGGCGCATGCCGAGACCGAACTCGGCGGCATCCTCGAAGAGGGAGTTGTTCCAGGCCGGGCCGCGCCCGTCGGCCCCCTTGGCCCACGGCGTGGTGGGGAGGTTCGCGCCGTAGATCGAGGAGCAGCCGGTGGCGTTGGCGACGATGAGGTGGTCGCCGAAGAGCTGGCTGAGGAGCTTGAGGTAGGGCGTCTCCCCGCAGCCGGCGCAGGCGCCGGAGAACTCGAAGAGGGGCTCGCGGAGCTGCGAGGCCTTGATCGGGTCGAGCGCGTCGAAGCCCGGGCGCGGGTACGGCAGCCGCTCGAAGAACGCCCAGTTGGCGCGCTCGCGCTCCAGGTGGTCGCGCTTCGGCTCGAGGTTGATGGCCTTGCGCTTGAGGTCGGTCCTGTCGCGCGCCGGGCAGACGTCGACGCACACGCCGCAGCCCGTGCAGTCGTCGGGCGCGAGCTGCACGACGTAGGCGTAGCCGGCCAGGCTCTCGTCCTTGCCCGTCCACGGCGTCCACTCGAAGCCGTCGGGGGCCCCGTCGAGGAGCGCGCGCGGCACCGCGTTGACGCGGATGGCCGAGTGCGGGCAGGCGAGCGCGCACAGGTTGCACTGCGTGCAGATGTCCTTGCGCCAGATCGGCACCTCGGAGGCGATGGAGCGCTTCTCCCACCTGGCCGTGTCGGTCGGGTACGTGCCGTCCACGGGGAAGGCCGAGACGGGCAGGAGGTCGCCCTCGCCCGCCATGAGCCTGGCCGTCACGCGCTGCACGAAGTCCGGCGCGTGGTCTGGCACGAGCGCGAGGCGGCGGTAGCGGCTCTCGCCCTCGGCCGGGACCGCGACGGGGTGGAGGTTCGCGAGCGCCGCGTCGACGGCGGCGTGGTTGCGCGCGAGGACCGTGCCGCCGCGCTTGCCGTAGGTGCGGTCGATGGCCGCCTTGATGGCCGCGACCGCGTCCTCCCGCGGGAGCACGCCCGACAGGGCGAAGAAGCAGGTCTGCATGACGGTGTTGACGCGCGAGCCGAGGCCGGCGTCGAAGGCCACCTTGTCGCCGTCGACCATGTAGAGCTCGAGCCCGCGCTCGCGCACGAGGCGCTGGGCCTCCACGGGGAGGCGGTCCCAGAGCTCGTCCGGCCCGAAGGGCGCGTTGAAGAGGACGGTGGCGCCCGGCGCGGCCAGGCCGAGCACGTCGCGCGAGTACATGAGCTCGAACCAGTGGACGCCGATGAAGCCGGCAGCCTCGATGAGGTACGGGCTCGCCACGGGCTCGGGGCCGAAGCGCAGGTGCGAGACCGTGACGGCGCCCGACTTCTTCGAGTCGTACACGAAGTAACCCTGGGCGTCCAGGTCCGTATGCTCGCCGATGATCTTGACGCTGTTCTTGGTGGCGCCCACCGTGCCGTCGCTGCCGAGGCCGTAGAACACGGCGCGCGTGACCTCCGGCCGCTCCGTTGCGAACAGCGGGTCGACCGCCAACGAGAGGCGCGTGACGTCGTCGGCGATGCCGACGGTGAACGAGCGCGGCGCGTTCCCGTCCTCCAGGGCGTCGAGCGCCGCCTTCGCCATGCGCGGCGTGAACTCCTTGCTGCCGAGGCCGTAGCGGCCGTTCAGGACCCGCGGGCGCGCGAGCGCGTCGGGCCACCGCTCGGCGAGGGCCGTGACGACGTCCTGGTAGAGGGGCTCGCCGGCCGCGCCCGGCTCCTTCGTGCGGTCGAGGACCACGATGCCGCGCGTGCTCGGAGGGAGCGCGGCGGCGAAGGCCTCGGAGTCGAACGGACGGTAGAGGCGCACGGCGACGAGGCCGACCTTCTCCCCCGCCGCCACGAGCTTGGCGACGGTCTCGCGGGCGGTCACGACCCCCGAGCCCATGACCACGAGGACCCGCTCGGCGTCGGGAGCGCCCCAGTAGTCGAACGCGCGGTACGCGCGGCCAGTGCGCTCGGCGAACGCGGCGAAGAGCTCCGCCACGATGTCCGGCACGGCCGCGTAGTAGGAGTTGGCGGCTTCCCTTGACTGGAAGAAGACGTCGGGGTTCTGGGCCGTGCCGCGCAGGACGGGCCGGTCCGGGTCGAGGGAGCGCGCCCGGTGGGCGGCCACGAGCTCGTCGGGCAGGAACGCCCTGAGGTCCTCGTCCGTCAGCGTGAGGATCCGCGCCACCTCGTGGCTGGTGCGGAAGCCGTCCTGGACGTGCAGGAACGGCACGCGCGAGCGCAGGGTGGCGGCCTGGGCGATGAGCGCCAGGTCGTGCGCCTCCTGCACGGAGGTCGCGAAGAGCATGGCCCAGCCGGTGGGGCGGGCGGCCATGACGTCGGAGTGGTCGCCGAAGATCGAGAGCGCGTGCGCGGCGACGGAGCGCGCGGCCACGTGGATGACGGCCGGCGTCAGCTCGCCCGCGATCTTGAACATGTTCGGCAGCATGAGGAGCAGGCCTTGCGACGACGTGAAGGTCGTCGTGAGCGCGCCGGCCTGCAGCGCGCCGTGGACGGTGCCGGCCGCGCCGCCCTCGCTCTGGAGCTGCACGACCTGGGGCACCTGGCCCCACAGGTTGCGCCTGCCGGCCGCCGACCAGGCGTCTGCGAGCTCGCCCATGGGCGAGGCGGGGGTGATCGGGTAGATGGCGATGACCTCGTTGACCTTGTGCGCCACCAGGGCGGCGGCCTCGTTCCCGTCGACTACGCTGCGCGTCCCGGGCATGGCGGCTCCTTCCTCGTGAAGACCGTGCCCGGGTAAGGCAACGAGACCGCGCTACCGTCCGGGCCTCACCTCGAGGCTAGCGGCAAGCGGCAGGGGCATATGGCCCCGGAGGCCCGTGAGGGCTCCGCCAGCCGGCCTCGCCTTGTCTCGAGACGCTTCGAACCGCGCCGGGTTTCACGCCCACGCCTGCGGTTTGACGCGCGATTCCAGTGGCGAGGGGCGCGAGAGCCGTCGCTCCGCTGCAACCCCTTGACGAATACTGCATACGGGTGTATCTTGAAGATATCGAACGCGCGAGAGCGCGTTTTTTTGTTGCCCTGGAGGAACGACAGTGATCCCGTGGGAACTCCTCGGCGAGACCGTCCTCCCGACCGGCGAGCGCATGTCGCTCCACCGCCGCGGCGAGGAGTACGCGTTGCGCGTCGCCAACGTCGAGCTCATGAACAGCCGCCGGCACGGGTCGGAGGAGGCGCTCGCCACCCTCGCAGCACGCGCCCACGGGGCGCCGCGCTCGGTGCTCGTCGGCGGTCTCGGCATGGGCTTCACGCTCAGGGCCGTGCTCGGCGCGCTGGGGCCGGACGCGCGCGTGACGGTCGCGGAGCTCGTGCCCGCGGTCGTGGAGTGGAACCGCACGGTCCTCTCGCACCTGGCAGGCGCGCCCCTGGCGGACCCGCGCGTGCGGGTCGCGGTGACGGACGTGGCCGAACTGTTGCAAGGCGCGCCGGGCCGCCACGACCTGATCCTCCTCGACACGGACAACGGCCCGGAGGGCACGACCCAGGACGGCAACGAGTGGCTCTACTCGGCGGCCGGGCTGGCGGCCGCCCGGGCGGCCCTCGCGCCGCGGGGCGTCCTCGCAGTGTGGTCGTCCTTCCAGAGCCCCGCCTTCGCGAAACGCCTCGCGCGCGCCGGGTTCCAGGTGACGGAGAAGTCCGTGCGCTCACGCGGTAACAGGGGCGAACGGCACGTCGTGTGGTTGGCGGGCAGAGCCTGAGGAGCGGTACCGGCCTACCGGGACGGTCGGCGGCGCATACCCCGAGCCGAAGCCCGTGCCGGTCCGCGTCCTGGTCGCCCGGGTTCGGACACCGACCCGGCGCCTAACCGAGCGTTCGCCGCCAGCCCTCGGCCGCCGCGGACCAGGCGGCCTGCGCCTGCTCGAGCGGCACCTCGCCTTCCACCACGCGCCGCACGCTGTCGTCGCCCGTCAAGGCGTCGACCAGGTGGCCGGTGACGGGCTCGTGCCACGGCTCGCCGGCGCCCGGCAACTTGCTCCACGGCTTGTCGGCGGCCAGCACCCAGCTGAACTCCTCCGGGTGCGTCTCGCGCACGTGCCGCAGGATCCGCACGAGCGCCGGGAGCGGGCGCAGGGCCGCGCCGTCCTCGACGAGCAGGTGCACGCCGTGGCACGTCTCGCCGGCGTGCGTATCGGAGCGCGGCACGTAGCTAACGGGGCGGAAGCGCAGGCCGGGCACGCCCAGCTCGGTCAGGGCGCCGGCCAGCTCGTAGCCGTCGAGCCACGGCGCCCCGAGGAGCTGGAACGGAAGCGTGGTGCCGCGGCCCTCGTTCAGGTTCGTGCCCTCCAGGAGTACGAGGCCCGGGTAGAGCGCGACCGCTGCCGGCGTCGGGAGCCCGGGCGAGGGCGGCACGAACGGCAGCGGCACGGCGCCGGGCAGGACGGGGTCGGACGACCCTGGCTCCCAACCGGCGGCCGGGGCCACGACGAGACCGCCGCCGCCCAGCGTGCCCCGCGCCACGGCGGCCCCCATGCTCAGCCCGTGCTGGAACGGCACGTCGAGGTAGCCGATGAACGAACGCCTGGCGGGCTCCAACATAGGGCCGTCCACCCGCGGGCCGAGGGGGTTCGGGCGGTCGCACAGCACCACCCTCCTGCCGGCCTCGGCGGCGGCCTCGCACACGAGCGCGGCCGTGGTCGGGTAGGTGTAGCAGCGCACGCCGACGTCCTGTAGGTCGACGATCACCGCGTCCACGGCGGCGAGGGCCGCGGGCGTCGGTCGGCGGCGCGGCCCGTACAGGCTCTGCAACGCCAGTCCTGTTCGAGGGTCGCGCCGGTCGCCGATAGGGGTCGCGTCGTCCTCGTAGCCGCTGAAGCCGTGCTCCGGGGTGAGGAGCGAGACGAGTTCCACGCCGGGCGCGCGCCGCACGGCCTCGAGCGTCGGCACGCCGGCGCTCGTCAGCGCGGCCTGGTTCGTGAGGAGCGCTACCCGCCGACCCGCCGCCAAGTAGCGCTCCGGCGCGGCCAGGAACGCGTCGATACCGAGGCTCGCCCGCGCGCCACCCTCCTCGCGAGCGCTCCGGGCCAGGCCACGCGCCGTCGCGCCGCCGCTCACCCCTTCACGGCCCCCGCCGTGAGGCCGGCGATGAACTGCCTGGACATGATCAGGTAGACGACGAGGAGTGGGAGGCTCGCGAGCACCATGCCGCTGAAGACGAGGCTCCAGTCGATGAGGTGCTGGCCGAAGAAGACCTGCATGCCCAACGGGATGGTCTTCCACCTGTCCGTCGTGAGGAAGAGGAGCGGGAAGAAGAAGTCGTTCCACCACGGCACGACGTTGACGATGACGACGGTGGCGAGGCCCGGCCGCACGAGGGGGAGCATGATCCGGTAGAACGTCTGCCCCTCCGTGCAGCCGTCGATGCGGGCGGCGTCCTCCAGCTCGCGGGGCAGGTTGCGGAAGAACACGGACAGCAGGAACACGCTCATGGGCATGCCCGAGGCCGTGTACGTGAGGATCAGCGCGAAGGGCGAGTCGAGGAGGCCGAGGTCGCGCATGAGCAGGTAGAGGGGCAGGATGCCGAGGCGGATGGGGATCATGATGCCGGCCAGGAAGAACACGAACAGGACGGTCTTGAGCCTGAAGGTGTAACGCGCGAGCGCGTACGCGGCGGGCGCGGCCGTGGCGAGGAGCAGCAGGGCGGAGGCGCCGGTGATGATGACGCTGTTGCGCAAGTAAAGGCCGAAGCGCGCCCGCTCCCAGACGTTCTGGAAGCCCTTCCAGGAGAACGCCTCCGGTAGGCCGAACGGGTTGCGGAAGATCTCGGGCGTCGTCTTGAAGGCCGTGAGGACCATCAGGATCACCGGGTAGAGGAAGACGAGCGCGAGCAGAGCGAGGAACAGGTAGATGAACGTGGTGGGAACGGCGCGGCTCCGCATGTCAGAGCTCCGCCTGCCTGCGGCCCATGAAGCGCACGCCGAGCACCGAGACGGCACCGATGATCACGAGCATGAACACGCCGATGGCGGCCGCGAGCCCGATCTGCCCCGGCTCGCCGCCGGTGGTCGGGTCCCCGAAAGCCGTCCGGTAGAAGAACGTGGCGAGGAGGTCGGTCGCGTACGCCGGCGAGCCGGACGCGCCCTGCATGACGAACACGAGCTCGAAGGCGTTGAAGTCCCAGATGAACGTGAGGAT
>JAMLIB010000012.1 GCA_023954415.1 Trueperaceae bacterium | reverse complement strand
GCCATGCCCCAGCCGCCGTAGCCGTACTGGTGCGCCCCGTAGCCGGTGGCGACGTCGACGAGATCGGTGCTCCAACGCACGTCGGAGAGGGCGCCCCTGACGAGACGGTGCGCGGCCAGGTATGTGTCACGCACCTCCGCCGGCCGGGTCTTGGCGGCGAGCAGTTCGGCGAGGCGCTCGTCCGAGGCGCCGTCCTCGTGGGGGTGTTTGTCGCTCATGCCACTCGATATACCCTGCCGGGCGGATGCGCGCCTCGCCCTCGGTCGAGGGAACGAGTCGCCCGTCCGCCCCCGGGGGTCCTGCAGGTCCGACCGTAAGCTGCGCCTGACGAGGCGTCCGTGGCACCGCAGATGGCGGTCGGTCCCGGTGCCCGGAGCGGGCCAAGGTCTCCCAAGCAGTCTATGGTCTCGACTAAGGTTGTCGAATAACTTTCGCTGACCACCCGGCTTGACGAAGGTTAGCGGCTAACTTTGGTTCACTTCCTGGATCTCAGAAGAGGGGTGCCTGGTGCCGCGGTCTCCCGTGTCCGACGAGTCGTCGGCCTCCTCCTGCTGCCCGAGCCTTACCGGTGCGAGCGCGCGACCAGCCCCCGTCGGAACGGGCCGTCTGAGACGGTGTCATGCCGCTGCCGTGATCGACCGCGAAGGAGTACAGCCTGCTCGGCACGCCGAGCGCGGCGCCGGTCACCCAGTGCGCGCCCTCGTGCAGGATCACGGTCATGCCGGAGCCGAGCAGCAGTGCGAACAGTGACGCGATGGTGGTCTGCTGCTTCGTGGTCGTGTTCACGACCGCCTCCCAAGGGGCGATCGGCGTTCTGGCTCGATGAGCGTCGACGCGTCCCGGCAGCATTGTGGCATGCGAGGCCGGCGGGGCCGGGGGCGGGCTCGATCGCCATCAGTCAATTGGTCGCTCCGTTCGTGCAGCTGCTCCAGGGCGACGTCGCCGAGCTCTTCACCACCAAGGTGAACCTAGACCTCATGAGCAAGAGCGCTCAAGGGCCTTGACGCGTTGGAGCGACCCGGCTTCCACGACGACCTGCTCCTCCTGCGCGATGGCGCCCGCAATCGGCCACTCAACATCCTCACTCTGGCTGTTTACGGCGCCCGGAGCGTGGTGGCGATCGTCAGCCTAGCGGTGGTGCTCGCGACACTGGCGTGGTGGGTGCCCATCGCGATCGTCCTCGCCTCGGTCCCATACGGGCGCTCGGTTCTGAAGCTCCGCGAGGTCGGCTGGAACGCCCTGCTCGGCCGTAGCCCGGAGGCGCGCCGCATGGAGTACGACAGCCGAGTGGCCCTCGGCGTGGAGCATGCTGCCGAGGTGCGGCTTCAGGGGCTGCTGCCCTGGCTGCGGCAACGCTACGCCGCCAGCTTCGCGAGGGCCCACCAGGCCATGCACGTTGTCCGCCGCCGCCAGGCGCTCGGTGGACTGCCTAGCATCGCCTTCTCCGTGGTGGTGACGGCCGGCCTGTTCGCCTGGGCGGTGCTGCGGGCGAGCCGCGGTACGCTGTCGTTCGGCGGCATCGTCGTGGTGGCCCAGGGCTTGGGGCAGTTGCAGAACGAGGTGTTCGCGCTTAACGAGAGCGTCGGCGCCCTGTTCGAGAGGGTGCTCTTCTTCGAGAAGTACTTCGAGTTCATGGCCACTCTCCCGGAAGTGAGGCAGCCGGCCGAGCCGCTCCCGATTCTGGAGGGGCCGCTAACTGTCGCCTTCGAAGACGTGTCGTTCGTCTACCCGGACGGCCGCGCGGCCCTCGAGCACGTGAGCTTCCTGATCCGGCCGGGCGAGGCGCTGGCGATCGTGGGCGAGAACGGTGCCGGCAAGAGCACGCTCGTCAAGCTCCTGTTGCGCTTCTACGACCCGACGGGCGGGCGGGTGACGGTCAACGGCGTCGACCTGCGCCGGCTGGACGTGGACGCCTGGCGCGCCAAGGCGGGCGCCGTGCTGCAGGCCTTCGGGAGGTACGACTACACGCTGCGCGAGAACGTGACCCTAGGCGCGGCGCCGCGCGAAGGCGAGACCGAGGCGGTGGCGCGCGCGCTGACCGACGCCGGCCTCGGCGCCCTCGTCGCGTCCTTGGGCGGCGGCATCGACCACGGGCTGGGCAAGGAGTTCGGCGGCACGGAGTTCTCGGGCGGGCAGTGGCAGAAGGTCGCCATCGCCAGGGCGCTCTACCGCGACGCGCCCCTCCTGATCCTCGACGAGCCAACCGCGGCGCTCGACCCGCGCAGCGAGCACGAGCTCTTCGAGCGCTTCGCGCGGCTCAGCCGCGGCAGGAGCGTGATCCTGATAACCCACCGCCTGGCATCCGTGCAGATGGCCGACCGGGCCGTGGTCCTGCGCGGCGGCAAGCTCGTCGAGGAGGGCGACCACGCCGAGCTGCTCAGGCGCGGCGGCGAGTACGCGGAGCTGTGGTGGCTGCAGGCCGAGAAGTACGGGGCGACGGCGTGACCCTAGAGGTCGTGGACTTTGATGCCCAGGCCTATGGCGGCGGCATGTAAGGCGCCGTCGAGCGTCACGAGGATCGCCTCTTCGGTGGCCGCGCAGGCGAGGTGAAGGGCGTCGAGTGTACGTAGTGAGGTGTTGCGTGCGAGGAGCCACTGTCGTGCGAGGTCCGTATGCTCGAGAGTGTTGCGGCACAGGGTGTAGCGGTTCGCCTTGATGTCGTCGTCGAACGCGCGGCTCAAGCGTTGGGCGTGGCGCTCTTCGACCTCGTGCATGCGGACCCAGCGTGAGAGCGCGCTTGCGAACTCGAGGCGTGTCAGGTCGCTGATCAGAACGGGCCGGTCCCCCCGCAAGAGGAGTCGCTGTATCGCTGGGCTGTGCGCTTCCTGTCGGTAGTACGGCAGGAGTGCGCTAGTGTCCAGGTACAGCACTCAGTACCGTTCGTCGTTGCGAAGTTCGCGGACGGTCTGGACGGCGGGGTGTTGCATAGGCGGGATCTCGCTCCTGAGTTCGCTGCGGTCGAGGAAGGCCGTCATAGGCTTGTCGACTGCCACGAGCTTGGCGACCGGGCGTTGGCGGCGGACGATGACGATCTCCTCACCACCTTCAACGGCGGCAAGTAACTCGGCGAGGTTCTCGCGGGTTTCGCTTACGCTGACTGTACGCACCATCCACCTCCTGTACATGTCAATTGTACATGATATGGCAGTGGTTGTGCCGACCCGCTTCAGCGCCCCAGGGAGCACGAACTAGGCGCCATCGTTGGCCCGGGTGTCGTGGCGCAGAACTCCTACCGCCGCCCCGCCGCCCTGCTCGCCTACGAGGTGAGCTGGGAGGACCTCGACGGTGCGGAGACCGAGGTGAGCCCGCCCAAGCTCGTCGAACAGGTCGACGTTCCGGCCACCGATCAGCTGGAGCTCATGAACGCGCTCTGGGACGCGGTCACCTTCGACGCCCCGTGGGTGCCGGAGACGAGCGAGCCCCTGCGCCTCGTCGGCCACGAAGGAGCGAAGAGCACGCACTACGAACTCGTGCTGGTGGGGCCGAGCGTGGCAGGCGGTAGCTCGCCTATCATGACCGACCCGCGCTTCGCGGGCGAGCATGACGCCTGGGACGACATCGCGCTTGACAAGTCGGTGGACCTCTTCTTGGACCAGATCCTCGTGCCGCTCGTCGAGGTGTACGGCCTCGGCAACATGGCGCAGCTCGACGCGGCGAGGCTCTCGAAGATGCGCGAGCGCGTGCGCCTCATCTACGACAAGCACCTGATGGGCCTGGGCGTCTACCTGAAGGCCGGGCCCACCGGTTACGTGCAGGGCATGAAGTTCGTGCTGCAGGAGATGGTGGAGAACAGCGCCTATCGGCTCGACATGGCGAACATGATCCGCGACGCGCTGGGGGAGAGTGCCCAGAACAAGGTGTCTATCGACGCGTTGGAGGCGCGCCTCACTGCGCGGGCGAGCGCCACGGCGATACTGGCGGTCGTCCAGGCTGTGCTGGTGGGTACCGACGTCGGGAAGGTCATGTACGACTTGAGTGCCTCCTGGCCGGAGGTCGCGTGGTCCGCCGTCTCGGCGCCGGCCCTGTTCGCGCTCTCCCCGTCCGAGGGCGTCGTCACGAGGGACGAGTCCTCCGTGAAGTTCACGGTGCTGCCGAAGGGCGCCACGAGCGGTAACTACCGCTACCGGTGGACCACCACGGGCGATTACGGGCTCCTCAGCGACCTGCTGCTTCCCGACGCGAAGGTGCTCGACACCCGTGAGCGTGAGGTCTGGTACTTCCACAACTCGCCCGCGAACATCCAGGACACGGACCGTGACAACGTGAGCGTGGAAGTGTTCGAGGTGCCGGAGGGCGCAACGAGCATCCCGGCCGGCGCCAAGCCGATAGCTCGCATGGCGGCCTTGGTACGCGGCGACACGCGCGTGATCGACCCGCGCCTCGAGGTCAACAGCGGCGCCACGCCAGCCGACATGTACGATTCCGGCGAGACGTACCCGTGCGTGGAGATGCTGCTCCGCTTCCCGCGCGATCCGAAGGCGTACGGGTACGTCGTCAGCATCGTGGGCATGGGCGGCGTCGGCGACCCGCGAAACCCGAACTACCACTTCCGCACGGGCAACGGGAACGTCGACTACCGCATGGACAACAAGATCGGCGTCAACGTGTCCGACTACCGCGGCACGTGCGCCTGGTACAACGGCTTCTTCGGGGGCGACCCGGCGGACTGGCCAGCGACGGAGCCAGACGAGATCATGGGCAGCGGTGGTTACGACGCGAGTAACGAGACGATGCTACTCATGCTCTTCAGCGCCGTCGACTACGACGACGATGAGGACCTGGGTGCAGAAGCCGACCTCTGGAAGGAGTGGGCGCGCGGCGCCACGTTCGAGGTGTTCCCGCTCTATCCCGAGGACGCGCGGTGATGGGCCGCCGCCGCGGTCGGGGTAGCGGTTCACTAGCAACGGCCGCGCCGAAACGTGCCGGAGCCCTGGCGCGCGGGCAGTCGCCCCCACCGGCAACGACACCGTTGCGGACGATCCCCCAACCCCAAGAGCAGGTCATGAACCTGTGATAGGACCTAAGAACCGAGAGGAGATGTCCAACAGGCGGGGTCCACCGCTCTCACAGCCCGGAGAACCTCTCGAAGAACTTGGAGAGCCTCTCGATCACCCTCTGCTTCTTCTCGCCATGGTTCGCGCCGCCGCCGAACCGCCGCCCAGGCGGCAGCACCTCGGTTATGGCTGTGCCGCTCGTGTGCAGCGCTCCGTCCTCGAACGCCCGGGCGAGGAACTCGCGCGTCTCGTCGGGGCGTAGCTCCTCGCTAGCGATGATCGTGTCGAGTTCGGCCTCGCGCTTGGCGGCGATGAAGGCCTGCCACTCGTCGTCGATGCGCCCGTCGACCGACACGCAGTCGATGAACGTCTCGATGAGGTCCTTCTTGCTGCGCAGCGTGGGGCTGGCGTCGACGGAGCGCGATATCTCGGCGCGGACCTCAACGTCTTGGCCGTGGCCGTGGCGCTCGCGGAACCTCTGCACCAGCATGAGGATGTAGTCGACGTTGATCTCGACCTGCTTGATGAGTTCGATCTCGAAGACGAGGTCGTCGTTGATGTACTCCTTGTCCGCCCCGCCCTCCTTGCGGAACTCGGTGTAGAGGTCGAGGTAGACGCTGCGGTAGTCCTGGCCCTGGCGGAGGCTGAGCATCTCGCAGCCTGCGAAGTCGTCGAACGCGGTGAGGATGTTCTCCAGCCGTAGGACCTGCCCGAACAGCCCGACGAACGCCTGCTGCGCACTCTCCCCGACGATGGGCGCGCCGAGAGGGAAGGACGCCAAGAGCTCGCCGACCTTCTTCGCGTACTCCTCGTAGTAGTGACCGAACGGCTGCAGGAGCACGACCCCGCGGGCGTCCTTGTTGCCGAACAGCTCAAGCGCTGAGTTCGTCTCGTCCTCGAGGTTGCGGAAGGAGACGACGTTGCCGTAGGTCTTCACGGAGTTCAGGATGCGGTTGGTGCGCGAGTACGCCTGAATGAGACCGTGGGCACGCAGGTTCTTGTCGACGAAGAGCGTGTTCAGCGTGGTGGCGTCGAAGCCTGTGAGGAACATGTTGACCACGACGACCAGGTCGAGCTCGCGGTTCCTCAGCCGCTGCGAGAGGTCCTTGTAGTAGTTCTGGAAGCGATCGTCGCTGGTGTCGTAGCTGGTACTGAACGCCTCGTTGTAGTCCCGGATCGCCCCGTCAAGGAACGAGCGCGCGTCGGCCCCGAGCTGGTCGGCGTCGAACGACTCCACATCGAGGAAGCCGTCATCATTGGCTTCGTTGGCCCCGAACGAGTAGATGAGCCCGACCTTCAGTCGCTGCTCCAGGGGAAGCTGCGCTTGCTGGACCCGGAACTGGTCGTAGTAAAGGCGGGCGGCCTCGATCGACGCCGTCGCGAAGATGGCGTTGAAGCCGCGCACACGCTTGCGCTCACGGACCTCTTCGGCCCGCCGGCGGCCACGCACTGCCTGGCCGACGTTCGCCACGACCCAATGGTCGTAGGTCGAGGAGCGCTTGGTCTTCTGATCGAAGTGCTCCAGTGTGTAGCGCACCACTTGGGCGATCCGTTCGGGAGCGAGCAGCGCCCTCTCCCTGTCGATGGCAGCCACGTCCTTGTCGATGAAGTCACCGCTCTTCACGGTGTTGACGTAGTCGATCCGGAACGGCAGCACGTTCTTGTCGGTGATGGCGTCGACGATCGTGTAGGTGTGCAGCCGCTCGCCGAAGGCCTGCTGCGTGGTCTTCAGCCGCGGGTTGCCGCCAGTCGGGGCGTTGGCGGTGAAGATGGGCGTGCCCGTGAAGCCGAACAGGTGGTAGCGCTTGAACGCCTTGGTGATGGCGGTGTGCATGTCGCCGAACTGCGAGCGGTGGCACTCGTCGAAGATGATGACGTGGTGCCCGGCGAAGACGGGGTGTCCCTTGTTCGCCTTGATGAAAGTGGCGAGCTTCTGGATCGTGGTGATGATGATCCGCGCGCCAGGGTCCTCGAGTTGCGCCTTGAGCACGGCTGTCGAGGTGTTGGAGTTCGCCGCGCCCTTCTGGAACCGGTCGTACTCCCGCATCGTCTGGTAGTCGAGGTCTTTGCGGTCGACCACGAACAACACCTTGTCGACGCTCGTCACCTGGGTGGCGAGCTGCGCCGTCTTGAAGGAGGTGAGGGTCTTACCCGAGCCGGTGGTGTGCCACACGTAACCGCCCGCGTCGGCGGTGCCGAGCCGCCGGTAGTTGGTCCCGATCGCGATCTTGCGCAAGATCCGCTCGGTCGCCACGATCTGGTACGGCCGCATGACCAACAGCAGCCGGTCGGCGGTGAGCACGCAGTAGCGGGTGAGGATGTTGAGCAGCGTGTGCTTGGCGAAGAAGGTCTTCGCGAACGACGAGAGGTCTTGTATCGGTTTGTTCTGAGCGTCCGCCCACCACGACGTGAACTCGAAGCTGTTGGAGGTCTTACGGCCCTTACCCCGCCCCTGGCCTTCCTTGAGGTGTTGGCTGCGCGTGGTGTTCGAGTAGTACTTCGTCAGCGTGCCGTTGCTGATGACGAACAGCTGTACGTACTCGAACAGCCCAGAACCGGCCCAGAAGCTGTCGCGCTGGTACCGGTCGATCTGGTTGAACGCCTCACGGATGTCCACGCCGCGCCGCTTGAGCTCTACGTGCACCATCGGTAGGCCGTTGACCAGGATGGTGACGTCGTAGCGGTTGGCGTAGCGGGCGCCGGTCGAGTGTTCGTTGGCCCGGTCCGCCCTGGCGGCCTCGTACTGGTTCACTACCTGCAAGCGGTTGTTGTGGACGTTCCGCTTGTCGAGCAGCGTGACGTTCTTCTTCGTGCCGTCGTCACGCTCGAGGAGCTGCACATGGTCTTCCTGAAGCCGGACGGTCTTCTCGACGATGCCGTCGTTCCTGCCAGCGATCTTCTCGGTGAAGAACCGTTGCCACTCGCCATCGCTGAACGTGAGGCCGTTCAACGCTTCGAGCTGGGAGCGGAGGTTCGCCACGAGTTGTTCCCCGGACGTCAGCTTCAGGTGCTCGTACGCCTGTGACTCGAGAAGCCGGATCAGCTCGCGCTCCAGCGCCGCCTCTGATTGGTACGCCGCTTCCGGCTTGACGTCTGGTACGTACTCGGCGACCACCGTACTCTCGGCGGAGATAGCGATGGGGTCGTAGCGAGGGTTAGGCATGGGTACGCGCCCGATCGCAGCTCGAGGCATGGGGAGTTGTCATCGCTCGGGTTGGAGAACCCAACAACGACGAACTCGTGATCGGCTCCGGGCGAACGGTGCGACGCCAACGGAGTTGTTCCTGTGACCCATGTGCCGATGCCATCTGCGATCCGCTTCTACTCGAGGTGGCGATACGTGGGGGAGCAGGCGACGCTGTTCTCTGTGGTTTCGCCCGAACGTCGTCACCTGACCGGTATCTACGAGTGAGAGCGTACCAGCGCGGCATCCGATTTACGGCGCTTATGTTCACAGCCGGGCTCACGGGCCGAGCAGCGACAACGGCACGACGCGCACTCCATCGGGGCGCGTGTACGCGTAACCGGTGGGAACGACGACAACGAGCGCAGCGGGCGAGATCCCAGCGACCAGCCCTTGCACCTTCAGTAGGTTCTCGGCCGCGGCGTCTATCTGCCCGGTGCCGAGCTTCACCTCTATCGCCAACCACGCTCCGGACCTGACTTGGACGATAGCGTCTGCCTCGAGTCCGTTGCTATCGCGGTAGTGGAAGACGGTGGCGTCAAGCCCGTCGAAGTACGTGAGCAGGTGCTGGAAGACGAACGATTCGAACATCAGCCCAAGCGAGTTCGGGTCTCGCAACAGGCGTGCTTCGTCGGCGTCGAGCGCTGCCGCTGTGAGTGCGACGTCGACGAGGTGTCGCTTCGGGGCCTTCCTCAACCTCGCTGCCGAACGCAGCGCAGTAGACCAAGCCGGCTGTTCTTCTAGGAGGAACACACGCCTGAGCGACTTCAGGTAAGCCTCGATAGTACTGCGCGATGCGCTGGGTTCCTCTCCGGCAAGGTCGGCCAACAGCGTCGCGACGCGCGCTTCTGTTGCTGTGTTCCGTGCGAGTGACCGCAGCAGCGCCGCCACCCTGATCGGGTCGTGGTCGACACGACCGTCGCTTTCGACGTCGAGCCGTGACATCTGGTCGAGGTAATCGAGGTTGAAGCGGCGGGCGGCGTCTTGTGAGAGGTCGAGCGCGCCGGGGAAGCCACCGCGTACCATGCGAGCAACGAGGTCGCGAAGGTTGAGGTCGCTTGGCGTGGCCGCGACCGGCTCGCCTGCCAGAAGCGCCTCGCTGGAGACCGTTCCTGGCGAGTGCCCGGTCTCGAACATGGTGAGCGTTCGCAACCTCAGGCGGGAGAACCGCCCCGCCCCGGAGTGACGTGTGGCGTCATCGACTGGCACCGCTGACCCGGTGAGTATGAACTGGCCAGGGGAGCGGGCCTCATCCACGGCCCTCCGGACGTGGTTCCAGAGCTTCGGTGCGACTTGCCACTCGTCCAGAAGCCGGGGACGCTGTCCCTCGAGTACCAGTGTGGGGTCTACGTCGACCAACCGCCTAAGGTCTACGTCTGTGTCCAGGAAGGCGAAACTGGCGGCCCGTTGCATGGCGGTCGCGGTCTTGCCTGTGCCTCTCGCTCCCTCGATCACGACGGCACCGGCCGCCGCGAGACGCGACGTCAGGGCACGGTCGAGAAGCCTTGGGCGGTAGGTGGGGGCCATAAGGCATTATGCAACGTTTTCATCACGCATTCTGCAGGTTTGCCACGAGGCGTTTTGCAGATGATTGGTACGCCTCTTCCGGCGTGGCGTCTGGTACGTACTCGGCGACTACCGTACTCTCGGCGGAGATTGCGATGGGGTCTTAGCGAGGGTTAGGCATGGGTTAGCGCCCGATCGCAGCTCGCGGCATGGGAAGTTGTCATCGCTCGGGCTGAGTAATCCAACAACGACAAACTAGCTTGGCTCCGGAGCGAGGTGTCGGTAGGGTCTGCGACCTTCTCGGGGTCTATTGGTCAGTGAGCCTGTTGAGGTAAACGAGCGCACATGACGTCACCGCGATGGAGTTTGAGAAAGTTTGATATGCTGTTGACACTCGACGCCCTATCAAACTATCCTCAATCTCGTGGCAAGCATCGAGGATCTCATGAACCCGATTCTCCAAGGCGCACGTGCCAGCGACTTGGAGTCTGAGACGCTTGATTTCAAGGAGGAACGCGAGAGCCTGAAAGGCACTCTTGATCTCATCGCGGATGCTGTCGTCTGCTTGGCCAACTCCGAAGGCGGAACGATAGTAGTCGGCGTTGCGGACAAGATGCCGGGCACTGCGGCACTGATAGGCGTCTCGTCCAAGTTGACGAGACGCGTCGTAGTGTCCGGTGTTTACGAGCGGACCAGGCCCGGGTTGTCCGTGCCTGTACAGGAGCATGTCGTTAAGGGCCATCGCCTCCTAGCAGTAACCGTACCCGTAGGTGCCACGCTCTACTCCAACGCGCGGGGGACGGCGACTAGGCGCGTAGGTACCTCGTGTCAACCGTTCCTACCAGAACAACAACGCCAGGCGCTGTCGGCCCGAGGCCACTACGACTGGTCCGCTGAACCCGCCGGTACCAAGAAGTACGCAGAGGAGGAGATGGCGCGGGTCAGACGCCTGTTGCGCGCAGCTGGCCGTAACGAACTGGCGGAGCGGGACTCCATCACCATCCTTCGTGATCTCCGCCTTACGCGGTCCAACGGCGAGCTTACGCGCGCGGGCCTGCTCCTGATCGGGGAGGAAGAGGATCTCAGGAACCTCGTACCCACGTACGGGTACTCCTACCAGTACCGCCCCTTCCCTGGTGCCGAGGCCACCGCCCGCTTCCGGGCCGCTCGCCCGCTCCTTGCCGGTGTAGAGCAAGCCATCGATGCGGTCGATACTCGCAGGTCAATCCGTCCCTTGAACCTTGCGGGCGGCGTCCAACTTCAGCTTCAGGACTACCCGAAGGAAGCTGTACGAGAACTGGTGGTCAACGCCTTCGTTCATAGAGATTACCAACTGCCTGGATCTGTCGACGTCGAACAATCAGAAGAGCAGTTGAAGATCACGAGTCCAGGCGGCTTGGTGTTCGGTGTGACCACGGGAAACATCTTGAGCCACCCATCAACCCCAAGGAACCGCCTGCTCCTGGAGGCAGTCACTGCACTCCAGGTCGCCGAGAGGGCGGGGCAAGGCATCGACCGTGCCTACCGCTTCCTACTCCAGGGCGGCAAGAAACCTCCGATCTTCACGAGCGCCGATGAGACAGTTGAGGTCCTCGTCCCGGGCGGGATAGGAAACGATGCGTTCGCACGCTTCGTGAACGGCGGCCTTCCTGATGGACTAGGAGCGGACATAGAGGCTTTGCTTGTGTTGGACGCGCTTTGTACGACTCGTAGCATCGATGCAGCGGCGATGGCTCCACTCTTTCAACGTTCACCCGCTGAAGCGCAGGTCACGCTCGATCGGATGTACAAGTCGGCGCTCATCGAACCTACTAAGCGTACGTCTAGCAAGCCGTTCCCGCGCTACGTGCTAACGACTTCTGCACTCACTGGACTCGGCTTAGCAGTTAGGTACCACCGGAGGATGGCTGACGGTGCGGACGACAAAGTGATACAACACCTGCGGGAGTACGACCACATCACGAACCAGACATTGCGAAGGCTGTTCGACATCGATGTTTTCACGGCCAGAGACATGCTGCGCGACCTGCAGGCGCGGGGACTCTTGGTGAAGGTCGGTACTAGGGGACCAGGCGTGAGATACGTGCGAGGTCCGACCTTCCCAGGCAAGGCGTACCGTTCATAAGTCACATCGCGTCATCGACCAGGTCTTGCTGCCCGCACAAGTGATCGCTCGAGCGGAGCAGTGTATCGATGACACATCCTCGGTCGGGTCACGGCGACTGTCGCACCGTGATTGGGCTGCCTCTTACGCCTTGAATGCCTTGTCCGACCTCACGCCTCCTCAACGGGAGGTGGCAACTGAGACCGGAGCGTTGCCAGCTTTGGCCCCGACAGGCTCCCTACGTGCCATGTCTCCCAGCCGTTGCTCGCCCTGAGACCTAACGCTACTGCCGACGCCTTGCTGGGCGATGAGTACGCCACGCCGTTCACGATGATCTCGCCTGAAGTTGTCACCTTTCCCGTTCCGACCTTGCCTCCCTGATTCAAGTGCAACTCTGCGCCGGCCTGCAAGAGGCCGCTGGCGAGCAGGTCCGCGACCGTTCCCGGGATGAACGTGTTCGTCCTCACCGAGGTTGAGGTCGTCGCTGGGTGCCCGTCATCCGCGTCGCTTGCTCTACGGACATCGAGCCCGGCTAGCCTTACTGCGGCCAGCATGCTTGGAAGTATTGCGTCGAGAGACAGCAGCATGTGAGGAGGAAGCGTTAGGTCCTGGTCTGCCTTACCCTTGATGACGGTCAGGTCTTGAGTCGCCTCGAGCTCGGCCGATAGACGCCCTTCCAGGTAGCCGATCTCCGCGCTGTTGAAACCATGCGAGGTATCCCGTTTGAGGATGACCGCTCTACGCCATGGCAGCTTCGGTTTCGCGCGGTGTTGCAGGAGCCTTGCGCGGAGCCATACGGCCTTGCCGACGTACACGCTCCCGCTACCGTCATCAGTCAGCAGCACGTAGACGCCGGGAGCAGCCCAATCGGTGTCGCGCAGGTTGTGCACGTCACGCCGGTGAACGTACGCGACCCGAAGCGCGTGCTCAACGAAGTCGGCGATCATCGGAGCAGTCGCATCTGCGGGCACCTGCACGTTGACCGGAACTACGGACGCCATCAGGCGGCCTCGTCGAAGGTAAGGAGCCGATCGCGATAGTGCTCGTACTGCTTGCGGCGAGCGTTGAGCTCGGCGGGGAGGCCGATGCTGAGGTCGTTGACTAGGGTGTCGAAGTTGTCGAGGAGTGACGCGACCTTCAACTGCTCGTCAAGAGGCGGCAGAGGGACTCGCACTACCTTCAGGGCATTGGCATTGAACTGCGGCTGCCCTCCGCTGCTGACTATTGCGTTGGCCTGAGACCAATAGAGCGAGCTCTGAGCGAAGTGCCAGTAGAATGTCGGGTCTAAGTTGCCCTCCTTGAAGCGGATTCGTATCAGGTACGAAGCGAAAACCGCGGCCTGCGACGAAGTGACGAGCATGGTCTTACCGAATGTCGCCCCAGTGCGTGCCATAAGAATATCGCCCGGTTTCACGACATACTCATCAGAGACGAGCGACGCTGAAACGAATTTCTCATCAGACTGCCGGAGCTTGCCCCACGCATCTATATCTGTGATCCTAAGGAGCCGGAAAGCGCCGGAGTCGTTAGCGCTAGCCGTAAGGCCGTACTTGTACTCTGCCAGGTCACCCATTTGTTTCCACTGGACCCCCCCCGCGTCGCGGAAGCTCAACAGGCGATTCCGATAGAAGTCGAGCTGTCGACGTCGCGCTTCCAGCTCCGCTTCCAGCTCCGCTTCCAGCTGAGTGAACTGGTCCAGTATTCGCACGATCTCGCGCTGGACGGCGATGGGTGGGACTGGGATCCGATAGCTTAGGATGGCCGCCTTATTTCCGCGTGGCATTTTCGCGCCCTTGGCGTGTTGCATGCTATAGGCAAAAAAGTCGTCGGCCGAAAGAACGTAGTAGAGATACCTCGGCTCGATGAGCGTACGGTGCATCTTAGAGATACGGATGGCGAGGACATCTCCGCTACAACCTCCGACCTCAGTCGCAAGCCACACTTTCTTGAGGTAAGGTCGTATGTTTCCGAGAAGGATATCGCCTGCCTCATAGGCGGTCAGCCGTGCAGAGTTAGGGGGATAGCTAGCATCTGTTTTGCCACCCTTGTCTGCCAAAAGGTTGTCGACGCCAACGAAGGTCCTCTCATCCAGCTTGGCCGCTTCAATTCGGGTGTCTGAATAGTTGGCCACGGCCGAGAGCGGTACCTGCTTCACTCCCTCTGGAGCCAACTCCGCCACCAACTCATCGACCCGACTCACGCTCCGCCCTCCACGATCATCCGAACGAGCAGTGCGGTCATGAGGTCCTTCTCTTGCGGGTCGCTCATCGCGACCATGAGGGTTATCGCGGCGAGGGCGTTGTTCGTGATGCGTGGCTGGCCATGGGCGTTCTCCAGCAGGCCGTTGCGGGCGAGGAACGTCACGAACAGGGCGGCGGCGCTGCGCTTGTTGCCGTCCGAGAGCGGGTGGTCTTTGACGACAAGATAGAGGAGGTTGGCGGCCTTATCTTCCACGGTCGGGTAGAGGTCGTGCTCGCCGAAACCCTGGTAGATCGTTGCGACCACGGTGCCGAGCCCGTGCCCGGGCTCGTTGCCGAACAGTGCGTCGTCCGGGAACTCGGCCGCTACCTGCCGGATGACGGCGCGCGCCTCAGCCAGCGTGAGCGTCCAACCAGGCATGGCGTGCGGCTGCGCGGCAAGGCTGCCCTCGTCGTAGTCGCGCAGGAGCGTCAGGCCGGGCACGTAGCGCGCCAGCACGTCGGCGACCCCGGCGACGAGTTCGTGGCTCGACCGACCGAGGATCTGCACGATGGAGCCGAGCTGCGCTAGCCGCTGCTCGTTGATCGCGTAGCCCTTGACGAGGTAGTCGCGCAGGCGCTCGGTGGCCCAGATGCGGAACTGGGTGGCGACCTTGCTCTTGACCCGGTAACCGACGGAGATGATGAGGTCTAGGTTGTAATAGGGAAGCTCTCGAGTGACCTGGCGCGAGCCCTCTGTTCGAACCTGTCGGGATTTCCGACTGGTTGCCTCTTCGCTCAGTTCACCCTCTTCGTAGACGTGTTGGATGTGCTCGACGATGTTCGTGCGAGACGTCTCGAACAGCTCAGCGATCTGCTGCTGTGTCAACCAGACGGTGTCGCCGTCAGAAAGAACCTCGACGGTTGGTGCGCCGTCCTCACGCTGATACAGCACCACCTCGCCAGTCGGTCCGGCCTTCATGGAGACTCCCCCTCCAAGTCGGCGACGATCGCGTCGATGGACGCCCGCAGCTCCGCCTGACGCGCCACGATGCGCGCGATCTCGGCGTTCAGAGCCCTGATGTCCACTTCCTCGCGCGTGTCCTCCGGCTCCACGTACGACGACACGGCGATGTTGTACTCGTTCTCAGCGATGGCCTCGTTGGACACCAGCTTTGCGACGTGGTCCACGTCCGTGCGAGTCACGAAGGTATCCACAATGTGCTGCTGGTTCGCCGGCAGCAGCTTGTTCTTGTTGCCAACGCGCGTGAACTCGGCCGAAGCATCTATGAACAGCACCGCGTTGTCGGTCTTGGACCGCTTGAGCACGATGATGCAGGTCGCGATGGTGGTGCCGAAGAACAGGTCGGGCGGGAGTTGGATGACGGTATCTATGAAGTTGTTGTCGATGAGGTACTTGCGGATCTTCCGTTCCGCGCCACCGCGGTAGAGAACGCCAGGGAACTCGACGATCGCGGCAGTGCCGTTCACGGCCAGCCACGCCAGCATGTGCATGGTGAAGGCGAGGTCGGCCTTCGACTTCGGGGCGAGCACGCCGGCAGGAGCGAAGCGCTCGTCGTTGATCAGCAGCGGGTTGCTGTCGCCCTCCCACCTGATGGAGTAGGGCGGGTTGGAGACGATAGCCTCGAACGGCTCGTCGTCCCAATGCTGCGGGTCGGTGAGGGTGTCGCCGTGGGCCATGTCGAACTTCGTGTAGTTCACGTCGTGCAGGAACATGTTGATCCTGGCGAGGTTGTAGGTGGTCAGGTTGATCTCCTGACCGTAGAACCCGCCAACGTTCTCCGGCCCCAACACCTTGGCGAACTTGAGCAGCAACGAACCCGAGCCCGCCGCGGGGTCGTAGACCTTGTTGACGCGCTCCTTGCCGACGACGGCGATCCTCGCCAGGACCTCGGAGACCTCTTGCGGCGTGTAGTACTCGCCGCCCGACTTGCCGGCCTGTGAGGCGTACATCTGCATCAGGTACTCGTAGGCGTCGCCGAACAGGTCGATGGCGTTGTCCGCGAAGTCACCCAACGGCAGGTCGCCGATGGCGTCGAGCAGCTTGACGAGCTTCTCGTTGCGCCTCGCGACGGTGTTGCCGAGCTTGGAGCTGTTCACGTCGAGGTCGTCGAACAGACCCTTCAGGTCGTGCTCGCTCTCGTAGCCCACGGCCGAGCCCTCGATGTTCCTGAACACCCGCTCGAGGGTCTCGTTGAGGTTCGGATCCGTTGCAGCGCGCCTGCGTACGTTACCGAAGAGCTCGGAAGGCAGGATGTAGAAGCCCTTCTCCTCGACGGTGGCTGTACGCCCACCCTCCGCCTGATCGTCAGGCAACTCGGCGTACTCGAAACCGGCCTCGCCCGCGGCGCGCTCCAAGCGGTTGAGGTAGGCGGCCAGGTTCTCGGAGATGAAGCGGTAGAACAACATGCCGAGCACGTAGGCCTTGAAGTCCCAGCCGTCCACCGAGCCGCGCAAGTCGTTGGCGATACGCCAGATCGTCCTGTGCAGCTCCGCGCGCTGCGCCTCCTTGCCTGTCGCTGCCATGACTACGGCTCCTGCCCCCTGACTAACGCCCGAGACTCGTGAACGGCACCCGGCTCACCTTAACGGTCCGAGACGCGGTGGGCGTGTGCGAAAGGCGCCAACAACGTCTGTAACTGGCCGACGGGACCAGCCGGGTGCCGTCGTCGAACAGGTCCGCTGGCGTGGTGCCGTAGTTGATGGGGGTGCCTCGTGGCCGTCGGACACGCCCGTGCAGAACGACCACACGGGGACTAGGTCCGCGACGTTGTCGGTAGTGATCTGAGAGAGGGGGTTGTAAGCCTGCAGGTCGTACGTGCGCTTGTACATGAGCCAGTTACCGGGCTCCGGGTCGGCGAGGTCGGCGTCACCCGCGGGCGCCGGTCCGACGCTCCCTTGCCCCGTAGGTCCATGGCAAGCTGCGCAGCTGCTGGCGTACAGAGCGGCTCCGCCGGGGGCGGATCGTGCCGTGGAGTACATCAGGCTTGCGACGAATAGCAACTGCAACAACCAGCGCGTTCGCCTCATCTCGTCCCGGCTCCCGGGCGCGGGGTCACGGCTTGAGCGCCCGTTGGGCGACCGTCGCCCCTCACGTTGCCCACATCCAAGTGAGCGCTCACTCAATTAAGCTTCTGCGGTGACCAGACCCCGCAGAGCACCCCCGCTGGACCGTGCGGCGCGACGCGCCAAGATCATCGAGGCCGTGGCACCCCTGCTGGCGGCGCGAGGCGGGGCCGTGACCACGCGCGAACTCGCCCAGGCCGCCGGCGTGGCGGAGGGGACGCTCTTCAGCGTCTTCGACGACAAGCGCTCGCTCATGCTCGCCGCCATCCAGGGCCGGCTCGACCCGGAGCCCCTGCGCGCGCGGCTCGCTGGCCTGGCGACCCTGCCGACCATCGAGGCCAAGCTGCTCGGGGTGTGGAAGGTGATCATCCCGCGCGTGGAGGAGTTCCACGCGTTGTTCGTAGCCATGCGCCGTGTGATGCCAGGCGCCCCGCCCATGCCGCCACCGACCGAGGAGACCCCCCGCGGCTCCGGCGCGGGCATAGGCCGCCCCGGTACCAGCGCAGACCTAGGCCGGCGCGGCTCCGGCTCGGACGGAGGACGCCGCGGGCCCACCACCGGCCTCGACTCACGTGGGGACCACTTCGATCGTTCGGGGCCGCCAGGGCTGATGCAAGGCTGGGTGACGGCGGCGATAGCCCAGGTCACGGAACTCCTTGCCCCGCACGCCGCCGAACTCAGGGAGAGCCCTTCCCGCCTCGCCCAGTTGTACGTGACGCTCCTGCTCGCGAGCCGCATGCCCCAAGCGGAAGGCGAGCCCACGCTCAACCCGAAGGAACTCGTCGACTTCTGCCTCAACGGCGCACTCAAGCGCCAAGACGAAAGGTGACCCACAGATGTTGCTCAAGCTCGTAGCACGCTTCATGAAGCCGTACTGGGGAACGGTCTGGGTCATCGTCGCCCTGCAGTTCGTCGCCACCATCTGCACGCTCCTCCTGCCGAGCATCAACGCCGACATCATCGACAAGGGCGTCGTCCTCGGCGACACGAACTACATCCTCAGGCAGGGCGCGTTCATGCTCGGCGTCTCGCTCCTGCAGGTGCTCGCCACCGTCGTGGCCGTCTACTTCGCGGCCAGGACGGCTATGGCGTTCGGGCGCGACATGCGCTCCGGGGTGTTCGCGCACGTCGGCGACTTCTCCGCGCGCGAGGTGAGCCGGTTCGGGGCGCCGTCGCTCCTCACCCGCACTACCAACGACGTGATGCAGGTGCAGACGCTCGTGTTCATGGCCTTCTCCATGCTCGTGACGACGCCGATCATGATGGTCGGCGGCATCATCATGGCCATCCGCGAGGACGTCGGCCTCTCCTGGCTCGTCGCCGTGGCCGTGCCCGTGCTGGCGGGGTCCGTCGGCGTGATCCTCATGGCGATGGTGCCCGGCTTCCGGAAGATGCAGAAGCGCATCGACCGCGTCAACCAGGTCTTGCGCGAGCAGATCAGCGGCATCCGCGTCGTGCGCGCGTTCGTGCGCGAGCCGTTCGAGGAGCGGCGCTTCGCCGAGGCCAACCGGGAGCTGACGGACGTCGCCCTCTACGTGGGGCGCTGGATGTCGGCCCTCTTCCCGCTCGTCATGCTCGTCCTCAACGCCTCCACCATCGCCGTCCTGTGGTTCGGGGGCATCCGCGTGGACGCCGGGCACATGCAGATCGGCTCGATGACCGCCTACCTCAGCTACCTGATGCAGATCCTCATCGCCATGCTGATGTCCACCATGCTCCTCATGCTCCTGCCCCGCGCGACCGTCTCCTCGGGCCGCATCGGCGAGGTGCTCGACACGGAGCCGAGCGTCGTGCCGTCCAGCAAGCCGGTCGCCGCCCCCGCCGCCCGCCTCGGCAGCCTCGAGTTCAGGAACGTGACCTTCAGCTACCCGGGCGCTACGCACCCCGTGCTGGCCGACGTCAGCTTCAAGGTCGGTCCGGGTGAGACGGTCGCGGTCGTGGGCTCGACGGGCGCCGGCAAGACGACGCTCGTCAACCTCGTGCCCCGCCTCTTCGACGCCACGGGCGGTGCCGTCCTCGTCGACGGCGTCGACGTGCGCGACTACGCGCCGGAAGCACTGTGGGAGCGCATCGGGCTAGTGCCGCAGAAGGCGTACCTGTTCACGGGCACCGTGGCGAGCAACCTGCGCTACGGCGACCCGGACGCCACCGACGCGGACCTGTGGCGCGCGCTCGAGGTGGCGCAGGCCAAGGACTTCGTGAGCGCGATGCCGGAAGGCCTGGAGTCTTCGATAGCGCAGGGTGGCACCAACGTCTCCGGTGGCCAGCGGCAGCGCCTCGCCATCGCGCGCGCGCTCGTGCGCAAGCCCGTCGTCTATGTCTTCGACGACTCGTTCTCGGCGCTCGACGTCGCGACCGACGCGCGCCTCAGGCGGGCGCTCGAGCCGGCGACGCGCGACGCCGCCGTGCTGATCGTGGCCCAGCGCGTGGCGACCATCCAGAACGCCGACCGCATCGTCGTCCTCGAGGACGGGCGCGTGGTCGGCATGGGTAGCCACGCCGAGCTGCTCGCCACGTCCGAGACCTACCGCGAGATAGTCGCGTCCCAGGAGCAGGTGGCGGCATGACGCAGGAGCGAGGCAAGGCACCGAAGAAGAACGATCTTGGGGCGGAGTGGACCGCCGCGCCCGGCGCCGCGGAGGGTCAGGGCGCCCAGGGCATGCAAGGTGCCAGTGGGGCGCAGGTCGACCAAGGTGCTTCCAAGCAACCCAAGACCATGAAGGAGACGGAACGCGTCCGGGGCGGCGGCATGATGTTCGGCGGCGGGGGTGTCGGGCAGAAGGCGGCCAACTTCGGGCCGTCCGTACGCCGGTTGCTGAAGCAGCTCGCGCCGCACAAGGCGAAGGTCGGCCTGCTGCTCGTCGCGGCCGTCATCTCGGTGGCGCTGTCGTCCATCGGCCCGCGCATCCTCGGGCGCGCCACCGACCTCATCTTCGGCGGCATCATCGGCAAGATGTTCCCGGTAGGCATGACCAAGGAACAGGCCATCGCGGGTGCGCGGGCGGCCGGGCAGGGGCAGGTCGCCGACATGCTGAGCGGCATCGACCTCGTCCCCGGCGTCGGGGTCGACTTCCAGGCCGTGAGCCAGGTCCTCCTGCTCGTGATGGGCATATACGTGGTCGCGTCCCTGCTCCAGTTCGTGCAGGGCTACCTGCTCAACGACGTCGTCAACGCCACCGTCTACGGCCTGCGCCGCTCGGTGGAGGAGAAGCTCAACCGGCTGCCGCTGCGTTACTTCGACGCGCAGCCGCGCGGCGAGCTCCTCAGCCGCGTCACGAACGACATCGACAACGTGTCGCAGAGCCTCCAGCAGACGTTGAGCCAGTTCGTCACGTCGCTCCTCTCCGTCGTCTTCATGCTCGTCATGATGTTCACCATCTCCCCGGTGCTGACGGGCGTGGCGCTGCTCAGCATCCCCCTCACCATGCTCGTGGCGATCCTCGTCATGTCGCGCAGCGGCAAGCAGTTCACGCTGCAGTGGCGCCGCACCGGCACCCTCAACTCCGCCATCGAGGAGGCGTACACGGGCCACGCGCTCGTGAAGGTCTTCGGCAGGCAGCGCGAGGTCCAGGAGCAGTTCGAGAAGGAGAACGCCGGCCTCTACGACGCGTCCTTCCGCGCCCAGTTCCTCTCGGGCCTCATCATGCCCGCGTCCGCCTTCATCGGGAACCTCAACTACGCCGCCGTCGCCGTCATCGGCGGCCTGCGGGTCGCGAGCGGCACCATCAGCCTCGGTAACGTGCAGGCCTTCATCCAGTACTCGCGGCAGTTCACGCAGCCCGTGACGCAGATCGCGTCTATGATCAACATGCTGCAGTCCGGCGTCGCCTCCGCAGAGCGCGTCTTCGAGCTCCTCGACGCCGAGGAGGAGTCCGTCGACACCACTGCGCGGCGCCTCGAGGGCGAGACGCACGGCCGTGTGACCTTCGAGCACGTCTCGTTCCGCTACGATCCCGACCGGCCGCTCATCGAGGACCTGTCGCTCACGGCGGAGCCCGGGCGCACCGTCGCCATCGTCGGGCCGACCGGGGCCGGGAAGACCACGCTCGTCAACCTGCTCATGCGCTTCTACGAGCTCGACTCGGGCCGGATCACCCTGGACGGCGTCGACATCGCCACGATGAGCCGCGCGGAGCTCCGCTCCAACATCGGCATGGTGCTGCAGGACACGTGGCTCTTCAAGGGCACGATCCGGGACAACATCGCCTACGGCCGGCCCGGCGCGACCGACGAGGAGGTCATGGAGGCGGCGCGCGCCACCTTCGTCGACCGCTTCGTGCATAGCTTGCCAGACGGCTACGACACGGTCATCGACGACGAGGGGGGCAACGTCAGCGCCGGCGAGAAGCAGCTCATCACCATCGCGCGCGCCTTCCTCGCCGACCCTGCGCTCCTCATCCTCGACGAGGCCACGAGCTCCGTCGACACGCGCACGGAGCTCCTCCTCCAGCAGGCCATGGCGGCCCTGCGCGGCAACCGCACGTCGTTCGTGATCGCCCACCGCCTCTCCACCATCCAGGGCGCCGACACCATCCTCGTGATGGAAGAGGGGCGCATCGTGGAGCGCGGCACCCACGACGAACTCCTCGCGCTCGGCGGCGCCTACGCCGCCCTGTACCAGTCGCAGTTCGAGGGGGCGTTGGAGGCGGCGTGAGCTCTAGGCAGGACCTCGTCCCTCGGCGTCCTTGACGGCCGGAGGTTGGGGCGCGCCGAGTGCTTGTACTCGGCGCGCCCCGTCCTTTGGCGCAGCTGGTGCTTAAGTGGTATACCTGAGGAGGTCTTCGACCACACCCTGCACGCCTGGAGGTCCAACATGCGACGACCCCTAGCACGCTGTCTCGTCCTGGCGCTCGCGTTCGCGGGCGTGGCCATGGCGCAACCGAAGATGGAGATCACGTGGTGGATCAACCCGTGGCGCATCGTCACGCCAGACATGGCCGAGGGGGCCAGCCCGACGGGCGAGGAGTACGCCCGGTACATGAGCGAGCAGTTCATGCTCCTGCACCCCGAGGTCACGGTCAAGTACGAACTCGTGCCCAACGCCGGGTTCGGCGAGAAGGTCACCACCGCGATCTTCGCGGGCAACCCGCCCGACCTCCTCAAGGACCTCGACTGGAAGGCCGAGTGGGCACGCGAGGGGCTGCTCGAGCCCATCGACGCCTACCTGACGGACGCTGACCGCGCCGACTTCCTCCCGTACGCGCTCGAGAAGGGCAACATCGACGGAGCGCACTACATCTGGCCGTGGAACAACTCGAACAACGGCATGGGCTCCACGATGCTCCTCAACGTCGACCTCTTCGCCGAGCGCGGCGTCGAACTGCCCGCCCTGCCGGACCGTTCCTGGACGATCGATGAGTTCATGGCCGCGGCCGAGAAGCTCACGTTCGACCGCGACGGCGACGGCACCACCGACGTCTATGCCCTCACGTTCGCGGCCAAGGACACGCTCAACATGCTGGCGTGGATGTACCGCTTCGGCGCCCGGCTCCTGAACGACGACGCCACCGAGTTCGTCCTCAACTCGGAGGCGGGCGTGCGCGCGCTGCAGCTCATCGTCGACCTCGTCTACGAGTACGGCTACGCCCCGACGGGCGGCGAGGCGCTCGACGTGTACGGCACCATCGACAACCTCCACCAAGGCCGCGCGGCCATGGGCTACGGCGGCATCTACGAGATCGGCCGTCTCGACCGTTACGTCCAGGAGGGCCGCATCACGGACCCCGTCCACGTGGCCATCGCGCCGTTCCCGCACGACCCGGTCACGGGCTCCGTCGCGCACGAGACGTCGGGCGGCTTCCTCGTCTTCAAGCAGAAGGACGAGGCCAAGCGCGACATGGTCATGGAGTTCGCCCGCTTCCTCACGAACACGGAGAACGCGAAGCTCCTCGAGACGCTCATGTACGTCACGGCGCGCAAGTCTGCCAACGCCGACCTGGAGTTCGGGACCGTCACGCCGTACATCGCCGACGTCGCCACCGAGGTCGCCGTCTACCAGGCCGCCATCGACCATGGCGTGCCCTACTACGGCCCAGAGAGCCTCGACACCGGCCCAGCCATCGAGCACTTCACCGCCGCCATGGAGGCCGCGCTGAGCCGCTCCAAGACACCGCAACAGGCCTTGGATGACTTCGTCGAGGCCGCCAACCAGGCCGTCTTCGGCCGCTGAGATCGGCTAGCGTGACGCGCGGAGGCGCGGCGCGCAGGCACGGGGCCGCCTGGGGTGCGACGTTCGTCGCGCCCCAGGCCGTGCTGTTCGCCGTCTTCTTCCTCCTGCCGGTCGTCATCGCGTTCGTGCTCGCGTTCATGGACGTGAGGCCGACGCGCATGACCTTCATCGGCCTGGCCAACTTCAAGCGCGTCCTTGCCGACCCGCTGTTCGGCAAGGCCCTCACGAACACGGCCATCTTCACGGCCGTCGTGGTGGTGTTCTGGCTCGGGAAGGCGCTCCTCATCGCGTACCTCCTCGACCCGATGAACCGCGCCCTCCAGACGTTCTTCAAGTCGGCGTTCTACCTGCCGGCCGTCACCTCGAGCATCATCATCTCGCTCGTGTGGGCGTGGATCTACCACCCGACCTTCGGCCTGCTCAACGCGTTCATCGCCCTCTTCGGCCTCAAGCCGGTGGCCTGGCTCGGCAACGTCGACACGGCGCTCGCCTCCCTCATGGCCATGCAGATCATCATGGGTGGCGGGTCGAGCATCGTCCTCCTCTCGGCCGCGCTCGCGCGCATCCCGCGCGACCTCTATGAGGTCGCCCTCATCGACGGCGCCAAACGCCCCGTCATCTTCACGAAGGTCGTGCTGCCCCTCATCCGGCCGACGCTCCTCTACCTCGTCGTCACGGGCACCGTCAACACGTTCCAGGTCTTCGAGTCCGTCTACGTGATGACGCAGGGCGGCCCGCAGTTCAGCACCACCACCGTCGTCTACCGCATTTACCAGGAGGCGTTCCAGCGCTTCAACCTCGGGCTCGCCTCCGCCCAGGCCATCGTGCTGTTCCTCCTGACGTTCGTGCTGGCGGCCGTGCAGTTCCGCTTCCTCGGCCAGAACGTGGAGTACTGATGGCCGCACGGCTCCCACCGCTCGCAGACCGCCGGCGGCGCGCATGACGGCCCGGCGCTTCGACCCGTTCCTGCGCGACCCAGACCACCCCGTCCGCCCTGGGCCCGTCGGCGCGGTCGTGATCCTGGTCGTGCTCGTGGTCCTGTCGCTCGCGGCGATAGCGCCCCTGTACTGGATGTTCGCCACGTCGCTCACGCCCTCGGCGCTGACCGTCAGGTTCCCGCCCGAGCTGGTCCCCAGCTCGCCCACGCTCCGCAACTACCAGGACGTGCTGGCGCAGCCGAACTTCATGCGCTGGGTCCTCAACTCCCTCGTCCAGTCCGTCAGCGTCACGCTCGTCACCATCGCCACGGCGAGCATGGCGGGCTACGCGCTCGCGAAGCTGCCGTTCCGGGGCTCCCGCGCCCTCTTCTGGCTCTTCATGCTCTCGATGATGCTGCCGTTCGAGGCGATCCTCGTGCCCCTGTTCCTCGTCGTCACCCGCCTCGGGCTGGTGGACAGTTACCTGGGGCTCATCCTGCCGCTGCTCGTCAGCCCCTTCAGCATCTTCCTGATGAAGCAGTTCATCGGCACGCTGCCCACCGAGCTGCTCGACGCCGCGCGCGTCGATGGCGCCGGCGAGGCCCGCATCTTCTGGGAGGTAGTCCTGCCCCTCGTGCGGCCCGGCCTGGCGTTCCTAGGCATCATCACGTTCGTCGCGCAGTGGAACTCCTTCGTATGGCCGCTCGTCGTGACGCGCTCCAGCGGCATGCGCACGTTGCAGGTCGGCCTCGTGCTCATCCGCGAGCAGGAGCCCCTCTTCTACGGCCTGCACATGGCCGCCGCCGTCCTGGCCGCCCTGCCCGTCATCGTCGTGTTCTTCGCCTTCCAGCGCTACTTCCTCCGCGGCGTCACGGTCGGCGCCCTGAAAGGCTGAACTCGCGTGGCCAACATCGGTTTCGACCTCGACGGGGTGCTCATGCGCAACCCGTTCAGCGGTCACGTCTTCCCGGCCTTCCACCGCCTCATGCGCGCGGCGCCCGCGCTGCGAGACCTCGACGAGGCCGCCGCGGCGGCGGCCGTCACACGCGCCGTGCGCGAGCGCTGGGGCGCGTTGATGCGGCGCGGCGAGTTCGCGGCGGCCTACGACTGGGACGCCACCTTCCACGCCGTGGCGGAGCGGTTCGGCGGCGGGGTCGACCTGCCGGCCGTCGAGGCCCTCGTCAGGGAGGGGTGCGCCCTGCCGGGCGTCATCGCGGCGCTGCCCCACGCGCGCGAGACGGTGGCCGCGCTCGCCGCCGCCGGCCACCGCCTGGTCGTCGTGACCAACGGCTACGCCGCCTACCAGGAACCGGTGTTGGACGCGCTCGGGCTGCTGCGGTACTTCGAGCGCGTCGTGACGCCCGACTGGGCCGGCGCGGCCAAGCCGCAGCGCGAGGCGTTCGCGGCCGCGGGGCCGCTCGACTGGTTCGTGGGGGACACGCTCGTGCACGACGTGTTCGGAGCGCGCTCGGCCGGCGTGAAGGCCGTGTGGCTAGACGCGGCCCTGCCCGACGCCCTGGCGGCCCTGCCCGTCGCCGCGCGCGCCGGGCGACCGGAGCTGGCCGCCTGCGTGGCCGAGTCGCTGGCCGCCTCGCAGTACGCCGTCTTCCACCCAGAGGCGGACGCGGCCAGCTGCACGCCCGAGGCGGTCATCAAAGACCTGGCGGAGTTGGTGGGGGTCGTCGGGCCGTAGAATGGACTATCCTGGGACTCCGTTCTACGTCTGAAATCGTGCCAGCGCTGGGCAACCGCGGGTGGCCGGCCGCGGTCATGACCATCGGCCGAGGAGAAGCGATGGGCTTCGCCACCGGCAGGAGCGAGGACTCCGTCGAGGAGCGCCTCGCGGTGTTCATGCAAGACCTTAGGGCGAACGGTATCGGGGCCGTTCAACTGGACGCCCTCCAGCAGGCGCTGGCGGGCGGGCCCGAAGACGAGCCACGAGTCGTGGCCGCACTCAACGGCTTGTACGAGACGCTTGGCGAGAACCCGGCACCGGTCCAGGAGGCGCGCGTTCTCATCGCCACCCTCGGGGAAGAGAGGCTCGCCGCCCTCCTGCTCGTGTCGAAGAGCAGCGTGCAGCGCTACGCGCGGGGCAAGCGCCAGGCACCCGAGGTCATCGTCGAGCGCCTGCACTGGCTGGCCCTACTCGTGGGCTACTTGCATGGCGTCTACAACGACTTCGGTGTGCGGCGCTGGTTCGACCGTCCGCGAGTGCAACTTGATGGCCTCTCACCGGCCGAGGCCCTCGAGTCGGATGGGATCTGGACGCCTGACACGCCTTGGGCGGTCCGAGTGATGGAGCTTGGCATGGCAACGCTCGGGATGGTCGCCACATGATCCTCTTCCGCGTCACGCAAGGTAGGTACCCGTTCATGTGGGAGACTCCCGCGCAGCCGGCAGGGCGTTGGCATGCCGCTGGTAACGGCCCCGTTCACTACTTCGCAACTACGATAGACGGCGCCTGGGCCGAGTTGATACGACACGAGGAGATAACGGACCCGGAGGATATCGCCGGTCTTAGGGCGGCGCTTTGGGTGATCGATGTACCGGATGATCAGTCCCTGGCGGAGCCGGTGCTTGCCGAAGCGATCCTTACCGGCGGTACCGCCGGTTACCCGGTATGTCAGGCAGAGGCCAAGCGACTGCGTGAGGCGGGCAGCGACGGGCTCATCGCCCCATCCGCGGCGCTCGCGCCCACTGGAGCCGCGTGTTACCGCGTTGACGGCGGCCTGATCGTCGAGCCGGTCGTGAGCAGGGTGGTCGCGCTGTTCGGGCCGCGCCCGGACCTGAGGGCGCAACGCGCAAGCGTTGGCGGGCGGCCGCCTCGTCGGGTCTTGGACCAAGTTCGGCGGCTGAGCGGTCGATCGGTCGAGTCGACCACGCGCGGGACGGGCCTCCCGTCCTGAAGAACCGGAGCGGACTCCAGCCAGGGGACTGGCGCTCCCTGCCCCCTACGCCCGCACCAACTCCCGATAGGGCGCCCAGTCCGGCTCGTTCTCCAGCGTCCAGCGGTAGTACTCATGACCGGCCAGGCGTGCGGCTGCGGCCTCGTCGGCGAGGACGTGGCAGCGCGGGTGGAGCTGGAGGGCCGTGGCGCTCACCATCGCGGTGATGGGCCCCTCCGTCGCGGTGGCGAGGATCTCGGCCTTGTGCGCGCCGGTGGCGATCATCAGGACCTCGCGCGCCTCCAGGATGGTGCCGACACCCATGGTGAGGGCGCGCGGCGGCACCGCGTCCGGGTCGCCGCCGAACATGCCGGCGTTCTGCTTGCGCGTCTGGGGCGCGAGCGCCTTCTCGCGCGTGCGCGACATGAGCGACGAGAGCGGCTCGTTGAACCCGATGTGGCCCGAGTTGCCAAGGCCGAGCAGTTGGAGGTCGATGCCGCCGGCGGCCGCGATCTCGGCCTCGTACCTGGCCGCCTCCGCCGTCAGGTCGGCCGCCATGCCGTTGGGCAGGTGCGTGTTCTCGGGCCGCAGGTTCACGTGCCGGAAGAGCATCTCCTGCATGTAGTGGTGGTATGAGCGGGGGTCGTCAGCCGCCAGGCCGACGTACTCGTCGAGGTTGAACGTGCGCACGCGCGAGAAGTCTAGACCCTCGGCACGGCTGATGCGCACGAGCTCGCCGTAGATCCCTTCCATCGTCCGGCCGGTGGCGCAACCGAGCACGAGGTCGGGCTTGGTGGCCACGCGGTCGGCGACTATGCGGGCCGCCAGGCGCTCGGCGTGCCCTGAGGTTGGGAGGATCAAGATCTCCATCCGACTACCCTATCCAAGCGCGGGTGCTTGGGGAAGGGGTCTACCGTTGGCCGGCGGTTGGCCGGCGGTGCTGGCGGTCGGCTGTGGCGCTGGCGCTCTGGAACTCGGCACGGATCCCCGGCGAGGAGCCCCGGTGAGGATCCCCGGCGAGGGGCCCCTGGACCATCCTCGGCCCCCGGTTGCCTAGTCTTGGACGGCCCTGGTGGTTCAGCGCATAAGCAGCCCGTCGGACTTGTCCGGCGCGGCCTGGAGCGTCTGGATGAGCTTGCGGGCCTGCTCGACGACGACCTTGGCGCGGGCGCTCGAACGCGCCTCGAGCGCCTCGTCCACGGCGCGCCCCAGGCTGAAGAGTTCCATCGCGAACGCGTCGGCCAGGCGCTTCGTAGCGGCCAGCTCTTGGGCGTCGCGCAGCAGGTTCTTCAACTGCGCCTCTACGTGGAAGGGGGTCTCGGTCATGGGCTCTAGCTTGCCTCGGCGTAGATGTCCGGTTTCTTACACGTCTCGGCCTACGAACCGACGGGGCTCACCGGACCCACGCGCTGGCCGATGCTCCGCGATCACCCTTCCCAGAAGGGCGAATACGGACGATTTGGCGCTTCCTAGAAGGGTGAATCTCCTCGGACGCTACCCCGCGGCCCCCACCTAACCGTCCGCCAGCGCGTGCAACGCCCCCGGCGCGAGCGCCACGTGTGTGCCTGGCGCGAGCAACCCCGTCTCGGCTGGGCTAGCGACGTCCACCTGGAGGTCAGGCAGCCCCTCGACCTCCACCAGGTAGCGGGCGATGGTGCCGAGGAACGTCGTGCGCTTCACGACGCCGGAGAGGCTGCCGGCCGCGCGCTCGTCCTGCTCGGCCGCGCGCGCCAAGTTCATGGCCTCCGGCCGCGCGACGACCACTACGTTGGCCCCCGGTCGCTCCTGGCACGGGTCGGCCAGCGTGAGGGTCGTGCCGGCGCTGCGCACCGTGCGCGCGTCGAGGAGGACGCCGGGCAGGAAGTTGGCGTCGCCGATGAAGTCGGCCACGAAGCGCGACACGGGCCGCGCGTAGATCTCGCGCGGGCTGCCGACCTGCTCGACCCTGCCGGCGTTCATGACCACCACGACGTCGGACATGGCCATGGCCTCGATCTGGTCGTGGGTCACGTAGACGCTCGTGATGCCGAGGCGCTGCTGCAGGTCGCGGATCTCGACGCGCATCTGCTCGCGCAGCTTGGCGTCCAGGTTGGAGAGGGGCTCGTCGAAGAGGAGGAGCTTGGGCTGCATGACGATGCAGCGGGCGAGCGCGACGCGCTGCTGCTGACCGCCGGAGAGCTGGCTGGGCGCGCGCTTCGCCATCGCGGTGAGGCCCACGAGCTCGAGGACCTGCCCGACGCGCTCGGCCAGCTCCGCCGCCCTCACCCCGTGCATCCGCAGGCCGAACGCGATGTTCTCGTACACGTTGAGGTGCGGGAAGATCGCGTAGGACTGGAAGACCATCGCCGTGTCGCGGACGTTCGGCGCGAGCTCGTCCACGCGCCTGTCGCCGAAGTAGATCCTGCCGGCCGTGGGCTCCTCGAAGCCTGCGATCATGCGCAGGAGCGTCGTCTTGCCGCAGCCGGACGGCCCGAGCAGCGTCACGAGCGCGCCCTTCTCGACCTCGAGCGAGACGTCGTCGACGGCGACGACGGTCGCGCGTTCCGGCCCGCCCGAAGGCGCGACCTCGGGCGAGGCGAACTCTTTGCGAAGCTTCTCTAGGCGTAGGTCTGCCGGCATCACGTCTCCTTGGGCTTGGCGGCGCTAGAACCGCACCGAGGTGGCGTCCTCGGCGCCGCGGCCCACGATGAGGTTGATCACCCCGAACGCGACGAGGACGATGGCGAGGAGCACGACGCTGTAGGCGGCCGCCACCCCGAGCCTGCCGGAGCCGACCTCGTTGAGGATCTGCACCGTCATGAGGTTCCAGTTGGCCGACACGAGGAAGATGGCGGCGCTGATGGCCGTCATGGCCCGCACGAACGCGAACACGAGCCCGGAGAAGAAGGCCGGGGCGATGAGGGGCAGCGTGATGCGCCTGAACGTCGTGATGGCGTTGGCGCCGAGGTTCTGCGCCGCCTCCTCGATGGCCGGGTCGATCTGCCGCAGCACCGCGATGCCCGACTGGATGCCGACGGGCACGTAGCGGAACACGAAGTTGAGCACGAGGATGGCGAGCGTGCCCGTGAGGATGAGGGGCGGGCCATTGAACGCGAGGATGTAGCCGATGCCGGCGACGGTGCCTGGCACCGCGAAGTTGAGGATCGACATGAACTCGAGCGAGGCGCGGCCCGGGAAGCGCTTGCGCACGACGATGAACGCGATGAGCATGCCGAGCAGGCCGCTGACGGGCGTCGTGAGCACGGCGACGACGAGCGTGTCCTTGACCGTCTCCCACCCGACGGCGAACACGTAGCGGAAGTGGCGCAGGTCCGGGGTGTAGTCGAAGCCCCACACGCGCGTGAGGGCGCCGACCAGGATGACGGCGTAGAACGCGATGACGACTACCGCGAACGCCACTACCACCGCGTACAGGAGCCACTTGGCGCCGGGCGAGACGATCTTGCTCGTTGAGGCCGTCGGCTTACCAGTGACCGTGATGTACTGGCGCTTCGCGAGGTAGTAACGCTGGATGGCGAAGGCCGTGATGGACGGCAGGAGGAGAACCCCCGCCAGCATCGCGCCCCGCGCCAGGTTGAACGAGCCGGTGATCTCGAGATAGGCCTGCGTGGCGAGCATGGGGAAGGCGGCGCCGCCGAGGACGAGCGGGTTGCCGAAGTCGGCCATCGACTCGATGAGCACGACGAGGAACGCGCTGGCAACGCCCGGCAGGGAGAGGGGGAAGATGACGCGCCAGAAGACCTGCCAGCGACTGGCGCCGACGTTGAGGGCGGCGTCCTCGAGGGTCGGGTTGAGCCCGGCCAGGACGCCCCGGAGGTTGAGATAGGCGATGGGCGCGAACGTGAACACTTGAGATAGAACGACGCCGTGCATGCCGTAGATGCTGAAGTCGGTGAGGCCGAACAGCTGGCGCGTCACCAAGCCGTTGAACCCGAACAGGAAGAGGATCGAGATGGCCCCGGCGAACGGGGGAGAGATGATCGGGAGCATGACGAGCGTGTGCAGGACGCGCTTGAACGGCACGTTGGTGCGGGTGAGCACGAACGCGGCGATGTAGCCGACGACGACGCCGACGAGCCCGACGAGCCCGCCCACCACGAGGCTGTTGCGCAGCGCGTTCCGGTACAAGCGGCGTTGGCCGAGGAGTTCGAAGTTGGCGAGCGAGAAGCTGCCGTCGGGCGCCTGGAACGCCGTGAGCAGCACGCGCGCGAGCGGCCACACGACGAAGACCACGAGCGCTGCCATGATCGCCAGGATCAGCGCCAGCAGGATGGGGTCGCGCGCGATGATGCGGAGTTCTTGCCAGGCTCGCTTGAACATCGGGCCTTTCGGGGGTGGGGCCAGGAGGTCGCGGGTCCGGTGGCGCGTTCTTGGCCGGGTTCCGGCGTCGGTGCGGCCACTGCCGAGGCTCGCGCCCAGCCAGGTGCCTGGCGCGAGCCTCGACCACGTTACTTAGGCGTTACTGCCCCAGGACCTCTTCGACCCAGCGGTCGACGAGGCGCTGCCGGTTCTCGGCGGCGTAGCCCGGGTCCCAGCTCACGAGCTGGATGTCGGCGAGCGACGGCACGCCTGGGCCGGCGCTGACGTCGGCCCGGATGGGCATGAAGTACGTCTTCTGCGCCGACAGGGCCGCTTGGCCCTTCTCGGAGGTCATCCAGTCGACGAGCTCCTGGGCGCCCCCGAGGTTCGTGGCGCCCTTGAGGATCGACATGGCCGCGACCTCGTAGCCGACGCCCTCGCTCGGGAACACGATCTGGGCGGGGAAGCCCTCGTCGATGAGCTTGAGGAAGCCCGGGCTGAACTGGATGGCGACGGCCGTCTCACCGACGCCGAGCGCGCCGGACGGGGCCGTGCCGCTCTGGGTGTACGTCTGCACGTTGGCGTTGAGAGCCTTCATGTAGTCGAAGGCCGCGTCCTCGCCCATCACCGTCGCGACGGTGAGGATGAAGTTGTAGCTCGTGCCGGACGACTGCGGGGACGGCATCTGGATGAGGCCCTTGTAGCTCGGGTCGAGGAGGTCGGCCCAGCTCGTCGGCACCGCTGCGCCGCGGCTCTCCAGGATGTCGGTGCGCACGCCGATGGCGAGCGGGTTCGTGTAGATGGCGTGCCAGTACCCTTCGGCGTCCTTGAAGGAGTCGGACAGGGCGGCGGCGTTGGCGGACACGTACGGCTGGGTGAGCCCGCGGTCCTTGGCGATGATGTGGTTCTCGCTCGGGGCGCCGAACCAGACGTCGGCCTGCGGGCGGTTCTTCTCGGCCTCGATGCGCGACAGCGCCGGACCGGCCGAGAGGAACACCATCTGGACCTGGACGCCCGTGTCGGCAGTGAACGCCTCGAGGATGTGGCGGGCGTTCTCCTCGTCGACGCTCGAGTAGACGGTCAGCGTCTGGGCGGAAGCGAGGCCCAGCAGCGCGGCTGCCAGGAGTGCGATGAAGGTGGACCTGAAACGCATTTACCCTCCGGTTCGCGAGGCGACGGCCCGAGCGGTCGGTGAGGACGCCGCGCCGGGTGAGGCGCGCGCGACCGACCTGGTTGACTGGACCGCGGCTTGCTAGGCGATTCTACCGTTCCGGGGCCGCGGCGGAGGGACGTGGGTGGCTGTGTGTCTGATGCCTGGACCAGTCACCAGATGGCGGCGGGCGTGCCGCGGTTGGAAGCAGTGTCCGTGCCCGCCAACTGGGCAGTCAGGTTGGACCCCCAGCCCCACAGTCCGCTCGTGATGGCAAGCGAGTGGTACGCGCCGGCGGCGATGGTCGTGGCTTCAGGTAGGGCCACGACTGGTTGGGCGTCCGGTGAGTAACCGGCCGTCGTACCGCGGCCGAGTTGGCCCATCCCGTTGCCGCCCCACGCGACGACGGTGCCGTCGGTCCGCAGGGCCAACACGTGTTGGAGTCCGGCCGCAAGGTGCGCCACCCCGCTCACGCCCGCGACGGGGGCGGGCGCAAGGGCGAACGCGGGCGTGGTGGCGCCCCTACCTAGTTGGCCGACGCTGTTGGCGCCCCATGCCACCACGGTGCCGTCGTCCAGCAGCGCGAGGGAGAACGCGGAACCGGCCGCCACTTCTGTCGCGGTGGCGATGCCCGGGACCTCCACGGGCGTGGCGAGCGCAGGGTAGGCGATATCGGCGCCCAACTGTCCGGACCTGTTCGACCCCCACGCCCATACGGTACCGCTCGATGTCAGGGCCAGCACGTGCCCACCGGCACCCGTGCCGCCGGCGGCCAACGCGACCACGTCCATCAGACCCGGGACTTCCGTAGGCACGGCACTGCCGGCAGTGAACGTACCTTGACCGAGCTCGCCGTCAACGTTCAAGCCCCAGGCCATGACCTTACCGTCGTTCAGGAGGGCGAGCGACTGGTTGCCGGCGGCGACGACCGCCTTGGCGCCGACCACCCCGTCGACCTTCACGGGTGTGCGCTGCGGCTGTAAAGGATCGCCTGTACCGTTCGGACCGACCTGACCGCCGCCGTCGCTCCCCCAGGCCCAGACGGTGCCGTCGGAGGCCAGGGCCAGCACGTGGTTGGCGCCCGCCGCCACCTGGACGATGGCAGGTAGACCGGGTACTTTCAGAGGCGAGGCGCTCTGCACGGTGCTCAAGCCGACACCGAGTTGCCCCAAGGCGTTGTTGCCCCAGGCCCATACCGTGCCGGCTTCGTCGACGGCCACGGAGTGCATGTCGCCGCCGGCGACCGACAGCGGTGCTCCGCTCGGGCCGCCGCGGGGCGGGTCGGGTCGCGGGTCGTCGGGAGGTCCGGCAGGACCGGTCGAGCAGGCCGATGCAAGTAGGGCGACGACACCTCCTAGAAGAAGGACCCTTACTAGTGAGAAGACGCGCCGTGGAGGTTCGGTCCGGGCAGTGGGGGTGTCGTTGCGCATGGGGGAGTGTAGTCCGCGATCTCCGGTGGCGCCGTGATCCGTACGCGATGTGGTACCCGCGCCACTCGGACGTCCGCTCACGCGGATCGACGTTCAGGTGCTCACTAGATCTCCTCCTCCAACATCCGTTGCAGCGGCGCCAGCGGGATGTCAGGGAACCGGGTCACTGCTCGAGCCACTCTGATCGCTGAACTGATAGGTGGTATGCCGGATAGGCACCGCGAGTTCCTGCTCACCTTCGAGCGCGGTGAGCCCGATCGGACCCTCCTGCCGTTCTCCCACGTCGCCGACTTGCCTGCCGTTCGATGGCGGCAGCTCAACTTGAGCGAACTGAATGCCGAGGGGCGAGGCCGATTGGTCGCCCTACTGGAAGACCCACTTGGCCGGCGTACATGAGTCGAGCGAGGCGGTGCGCTCGTCTCAACTGCGGCTATCGTCTCAGTTCACCGCTCCGCCCTCCCCGACCCACCCACCGGCCCTCACCCGCGCCGCACCCTCTGCATCGCCGCTCTCCTCCAGCACGCGCGCGCGTTGCTCCTCGATGTCGCGCAGGTACGGCATGATCGGACTCAGCGCGTCGGGTTCCAGTCGCCCCTTGACCTCATCGACCTCGGCCAGCAGCCCGCGCGCGGCCTCGAGGTCCGCGCGGTGCAGGGCGTAGTCGAGGGCCACCTTCAGCGCGAGGAGCAGGCGCCACGCGGCCCGGGCGCTCGTGTCGCTGGCGCACACGCGCCTGGATAGGTCCACCGCCTCGGCGATGAGGTCGTTGCCCTCGGCCAACGCTCCTTGCCCACCCGCGATCTCGCCCGCGCGGGTCAAAGAGTAGCCCAGCAGCGCGTAGTCAGGCACCGCGCGCGACCGCTCCGCCGCGCCGCGCCGCAGCGCCACGGCCTCCTGGATGTGCCGCCATGCGGGCTCGCCCGATCCGAGCCGCCGCTGCAGGGTGGCCAGCCGCTCCAGCGCGTCCGCTACGTTGGCCAGGGCCCTCGGCGCGCTAGGCGCCATGCTCAGATGCCGGCGCATCATCTCGAGGACCTCCACCAGCAACGCCTCCGCGTCTCGCGGGCGGCCGGTGGCAGAGTACGCGTCCGCCAGGTGATCGAGGGCGGTGGACAGGCGGATGTCCAGGTCCACGTTGGCCGCGTCCTTGGCCACCTCGCGCAACGTGGCGGCGGCCTGCTCCAGGTCGGCGAGGGCGCCCTGGGCGTCGCCGCGCATCAGCGCGTTCGTGCCCACCTCGCTCTGGACGGTGGCCACCTGCAGGCGCCGCACGGGGTCGTCCTCCAGCGCGAGGAGCCGGTTCGCCACGCCGAGCGCGTAGCGGTAGGTCTCCAGGGCGTCGTCGAGCCTGCCGTACTCGTCGAACCACGCGGCGTACATGCGGTGGAGGCGCAGCGAGGCCTCCAGCACCTCGACCTCGGGCTCGAAGCTGTCGAGGCTCTGCACCACGGACACTGCGGCGTCGATAGCCTCCGAGCGCAGCTCCTGGGCGCCGGCCTCCTCGTGGAACTCGGCCACGTCCATGAGGACCTGGGCGTACAGGCCGGCCGACCAGGTGTTCACGTCGTCCTCGTACGCCTCGCCGGTGAGGCGTACGAGGCGCCTGAGCACGGAGCGGCGCGCCTCGGTGTCGCCGGCCGTGGCCAGTACGTCGTTGGTGGCCCGCAGCCACGCCAGGTCGCCGTCCTGACGTGCGTCCGAGATGCTCTCCAGCAGCGTCGCCTGCCGCACGGCCAGCCCGTGGGCGACCTCCAGCTCGCCCGCCCTCGAAGCTGAGAGCGTGAGCTGGTGCAGGCCGTGGGCGGCGAGGCGGCGCTCCTCTTCGTCGTCCGAGGTCTCGAACAGATCGGCGGCGAGGCGCATCAGGGCGCGTTCTGCGTCCGCGGTCACCGGGAGGGGCAGCTCGCCGAGCATCACCTGGGCCACGACGGCGCGTAGCGCGTCCTCGGCGGCCGCCTCGTCGTGGAACACGGGGAGGAACTCGCGGGCCACGTCCTGGTAGATGCGCTGGCTGAACGCTCCGCGCTCCTCGGTGAGCCAGGCGACGTAGCCGTGGCGCTTGCAGGCGTCGGCCAGCGCGTGGGCGACGGCGTCGCCGGCGGCAGGACCGCCCGTTCGGCCGTTTGCCAGACCGCCAGCTTGACCGGCGCCCACGCCGCCGGCCTGGTCGCCCGCCCGGTCGACCGCCAGCCGCCGGTGCGTCAGCTCCACCAGCGCCTCGAGGAACTCCGCTCCCTGCACGCCCGCCAGTGCCACCGCCTCCTGGACCGCGGCGGGGCTGTTGGCGAAGCGCTCGGCCACGACGTCCTGCAGCTTCACGCTCTTGGAGAGCAGCGTCTCGAGCCCGGCGTCGGTCAGTGCGCCCGTCGGGTCGCGCCCCTCGAACCAGGCGCGGCTGCGCGGGTCGAGCGTCAGGCGCACGATCTCGTCGAGGTACTGCGGGTTGCCGCCGGCGCGCTCCGTCAGGCGGGCCACCTGTGAAGCCGGCAGGCCGGGCAGGCGTCCGGTCACGAGCGGCTCCAGCCCGGCGATGGGCGTCAGCCTCAGTACCTCGACCCGTTCGGGCCGTAGCCGGGCCTGGCGGGCGAGGATGGCGGCCACGGACGCGTCGACCTCGCCGTCGGCCGCTTCGGCGAACTCACGCTCCCAATGCGTCACCAGCAGCAGTAGCGGCCAGTCGCCGGCCGCCATGGCCTTCAGTAGGGCCTTCACGAACGCGGTGACGCCAGGGTCGGAGGCGGAGAACTGCGCGTCGTCGACGAGTATGACGGCGGGTACCGTGCGGCCGCTCGGCCCGTCGAACAGCTTCCCGAGGTCGCCCAACAGTTGGTCCACCAGCGAGTCGCGCCGCTGGCCGAGCAGCGTGGCGGCGTCGAGCGCCTGGCGGTCCTTGCGCCAGGAGTCGTGGATGCCCTTGAGCTCGAGCCCGACCTCGCCGGCCTTCTTGATCAGGCTGAGCACGGGGACGAGGTCGAGGACCGCGTCGGCTGCGACGGCCCCGCCCAGCTTGGCCAGCTGCCCGAGCCGTTGCCGGCGGCGCTGCTCGCGGTGGAGCGGCTCCAGGTGCGGGACGAGGTAGCTGTCGACGTGCGCTGCCAGCGCCCCGGTGGCGACCTGGTTGCGGCCCACCGGGTCCGACAAGCGCACGCCCCACCACAGGAACGGCATCTCGGCGGCGGCGTTCCAACTGGCCGGCGGCGGGTTGACGAGCAGGTTGTTGCCGTCGGTGCCCAGCTCCGGCGGCCAGTAACCGCCTTCCGGCTGCTCGGATCGGACCAGGCGCGCGTAGAGCTCCTGCGCCAACCGGGTCTTGCCTAGGCCCGCCTCGGCCAGCAGGACCACCACGCGCGGCCCAGCGCCTCGCTTGACCTCCTGCCAGCGAGACAGCAGCGTGGCCAGATGGTCTTCGCGGCCGCAGAACGTGGGCATGGGAGAAAAGTACCAGACGGTGCGTCGGGTGCGGTACGGAACGGCCAGGGCCAGCTTGTGGTTCTGGCCCGGTCTAGTGGGCTGCTAGGGAGTTCACTAGGGGTTTGATCCGAGGCTGCGGTCGTTTGGCGGCTTCCGCGAGCTCGTAGTTCGTCTGCAGGTTCATCCAGAACTTGGCAGTGCTGACACCGGCGGACTCGAGCCTAAGCGCCAACTCGGGGCTGATGCCGGCCTTGCCATTGAGTACGCGGGAGAGATTGGGGCGCGTCATGCCGAGCCGTTCGGCTGCCTCCGTGACGCTAAGACCAAGTGGCCCCAGCACGTCTTCCTTGAGGATCTCTCCGGGATGAGGATGGTCGAACATGATGGTCACCTTCTTCAATGGTAATCGACGTAGTCGACCTGGTCGACATCGGTTCCGGCGAACTTGAAAGTGACTCGCCAGTTGCCGTTCGCCGTGATGGACCAATACCCTTTCATGTTCCCCTTGAGCTGATGGAGGTCGTAGCCGGGGAGGTTCGACTCCTGGGGGCTGGCCAGTACACTGAGCACCCTACTGACTCACTGCCTCTGAGTGTGCGTGCCACAAGACACCAGCAACTCGAGAAAAGGCTGTTCTCGACGGTGTGGTTGACGATGCTCCCTGATGAGGAGATAGGGTCCAGGACGCCCTAGGCCATTTCACATGCGCCTAGCCAACAGGTATTGCTCCTCTATACGCGTGAAGAGCCGCCTGGCCAGGTCGGTGCTCAGGCGCTTCTCGGCGCTGAGGAAGAACTCGTCCAGGTGCCTGTGCGAGTCGCGTGAGGCTATCAGGACGCTGGCGTCGTAGCGCGCCTCGCGTTCGTACCTCAGGGCCTGCAGGCACATATCGATGAGGTTCATATCGCGCACGAACACCGCCTCGGCGTCTCCTCGCTCCTCGTAGGCATGCCAGAGCGCGGCGGGAGTGGCCGCCGTCGCGCCCGGCAGCAGCTCCAGCACGGCCGCGCGCTCGAGCCGAGCCTTCTCGGCTTCCGGCACGCGCCGGTCCTCGGCGGCGGCCCGTGCGGCGAAGTCGCCCGTCTTGGCCTCGGCGATGTCGTGCACGAGGGCCATCGTCACGGCGCGGCCCGCGTCGACGCCCGCCTCGCCTGCGAACAGCAGGCAGAGGTAGGCGGTGCCCCAGGAGTGCGCCGCCACGCTCTCCGGATCCTGGACGCCGTGCATCACCCAGCCCGCGCGCGGCTCGTCCTTGAGGCGCATGGCGGCGTAAGCCAACTCGAGTAGGCGCTCCGGCTCTTCCGTGCCGCTCCGGGACGGCGCTGAGCGGTCGGTATCGGGCAGATGGTCCATGGGTCGTGAGGCTACCGCAAGGTGGCGGGCAGCTGGCGAGCTACTCGATGAGCTGCTCGCGCGCCGCCGCCTCGAACGCGCCCTCGGGCCCGCCGACCGGAGCGGTGATGGCGTTGACGGCCGCGACCTCCTGGTCATCGACTACCACCGAGACCATGGCGTCGTGTTCGGTCATCTCGATGCGCACCGGCTTCAGCCGCGCGACGATGACGTAGGCGAGGCTCGAGCCTATCGTGAGCATGGCCGCGATGGCGAGGGCCGGCCTCGGCCCCATCTGCGTGGCCAGCCACCCCAGCGGTCCCGAGGCGATCGCGATGCCGGCGAAGAACACCAGGGAGTGCACCGACAGCATGGACGACCGGCGTGAGGAGGGGATGGTGTCGTGCAGGAGGGCGTAATGGGGGACGTTGGTCGTTGCGAGCGCGAAGTAGGTGACGGCGAGGCCGACGCCGAGGCCCCACGCCGAGGCCAGCGCCGCGAACAGCAGCATGGCCACGCCACGCACGACCGTGCTGACGCCGGCGAGCGCCACGCTGCCGCCGGGGAAGAGCTTGCCCCAGCGCATCACAGCGAGGCTGCCAAGCAGGACTGCTACGCCGGAGAGCGTGCCGAGGACGGCGAACGGGAGGGAGTCGTCCGGCTGGTCGCCGAACGTGAGGGCCGCGATGGGCTGCCAGAAGGTCTCGATGCTGACCATGGCCAGCCCGCTCGCGCCGGCCGCGACGAGCAGCCACCTGACCCGCGGGATGCGCTTCGTGAGCCTGCCCGCATCCATGAGGATGGCCGGGACCGCCTTCAAGCCGACCAGCTCGCCGCCCTGCGGCTTCACCGGTTCCTGCATGAGCAGGTAAGTGAACAGCCATACGAGGCCGCGCAGCACCACGCCGGCGAACAGCGCCACGCCGAACCCCGAGAGGGGCCATGGCAGGTCGAGGCCAGCCGTGAGCTTGGGGAGGACCCCGCCCAGGGCCGTGCCTATCAGCATGCCGGCCGACTGGTAGACGTTCACCGTGGCGAGGTGGGGCTCCAGCTCGACCTCCGGCTCCAGGCGCTTGAGCTCGTCCACGTACCAGGCATCGAGCGCGCCCGAGTGGAGGGCGGAGCCGATGCCCTGCAGGAGGGCGTAGACGAGGGCGAGGAAGGGGCCGGAGACGAACAGCAGCGCCCCGAACGAGGCCAGCGTGAAGAGCTGCGAAGCGAGAGCGACAGGTCGGCGCCCGATGGCGTCGGCGAGCCCGCCCGTAGGCAGTTCCAGGAGCACGACGAACACGGCCCGCAGCGTGAAGGCCAGCCCGATCACCGCCAGGTCCAGCCCGCGGCCGGTCATGTGCAGCACGAGGACAGGCATCGGCACGGCTATCGCCAGCTCGAGCAGCCCGACGAGGAACGCGTAACGCAGGGTCAGCGCGTGCTGCGGGCCGCGGCTCACGGCAGCCGGCTGCGCAGCCATGGGCGAGCCCCCCGAGTAGGTTCAACCGGTTGTCGGTGGCCGGTGGAGCAGCGAAACTCCTCGGATGCCCCGGACCAGATCCAGCGCTCCGTTCGCGCCATCTCCCTCTCCTAAGTCCTCCCACTTGTTGTGGCGTACATCATAGCAGTGGGGCGGGCCAAGGGCGCGCCGGCGGCCGGCTCGAGGCCTAGCCTCTCGCGGCCGGAGGCAGACCCGTGCCCACCAGACGTTACGTCTTGTTGTGCGGTAACGCGAAGCCCGGTCAGCCGGCCGTGGCCTTCAGCAAGTAGTACGTGGTCCGCCAGCGTACTTCCTGGTCGGCGAGCTGCGCCTTGAAGACCCTCTCGACGCGCTGCAGCTCCTCCTCGCCCAGCATGCCCGCTAGGTGGTCGACGAAGGCGGGGCGCCCGGCGCCCCGTGCGAACCAACCTTCCACGGTCTCCCTGGCCAGCCGGCGCGTGTCCGTGAACTCGAGTCGCGTGAGTTGCACGTCGGCGAACCCAGCGCCGGCGAGCAGTTCGGCGACCTTCTCGGGGGCGGCGCCGAGCGTGTTGCCCCGCGCGGGACCGGACGGGGCGTAGATCGACTCCTCCGCAGCCGCGAGGCGCTCGGCCAGCCCCGGTGCCTCGCCGGCCATGTCGACGAGGGCGTTGAGCCGCTGGGCCCTCCGCGTGTCGACCTCCGCCAGCGCCAGGCCGCCCCCGGCGACCATCACGGAGCGCAGGGTGGCGAGGACGCGCGGCAGGTCGCCCTCCCTGGTGCCGGCCAGCGCCCCCCGCCCGAGCGCGGCGTCGAACCTCACGGCCCCGACGAGTTCGGCTGTCAGGGACGCGAGGTTAGTGCGTAGAACGACCGGTCGGTCTAGCTCCGGGAGGTTGCTCGCTTGGGCGTCCAGGGCGCTCGCGGCGCTCTCGTCCGGCTCGAGCGCCCACACCTGGCCCTCCGGCGTGCGCCGCACGGCCTCCCAGGTCAGGAGGCCGGTCCCCGGCTTCAGGTCGAGTACGACGTGGTGCCTCGTCAGCGGCGTCAGGCCGAAGAGCGCGTCTCGCAACTCGCCCAGCCGCTTGCCCCGCGAGGACACGGCGCGTTCGAGCCACCGCTCGCGCTGTCCCGCCGCCCGGCCGTCGCGTGGCGCCACCGTGAGGACCTCGGGCGTGGGCTCCGCTTCCAACATGGCCGCGAGCTGCGCCTCGCGCCTGCGCTCCACCTCGGCGCGGATGGCCGCCTCGTGGCCGCTTGCGCTCGGCTGGTAGAAGACCTGGCCCTGCAACGACGTCGGTAGGTACTGCTGCGCCACCCAGTGGTCCCGGTAGGCGTGCGGATACGCGTAGCCGGCCCCGTGGCCGAGCGACTCCTTGTCGCGGTTCCCGTCGCGCAGGTGGACGGGAACCTCCGAGTCGCGCTCGCGCTCCACGGCGGCCAGCGCGTCGAAGAAGGCCAGCGTGCTGTTGGACTTCGGGGCCGTGGCAAGGTAGAGGGTCGCCTGCGCCAGGTGGTAGCGGCCCTCGGGCAGGCCCACGTAGTCGTAGGCTTGCGCCGCCGCCACCGTCTTGGGCAGCGCCGACGGGTCGGCCAGTCCGATGTCCTCGCTGGCCAGGACGAGGAGGCGCCTGAAGATGAAGCGCGGGTCCTCGCCGGCGTAGACCATCTTGGCGAGCCAGTAGAGGGCGGCGTCGGGGTCGGAGCCGCGCACGCTCTTGATGAACGCGCTGATCGTGTCGAAGTGCGCGTCGCCCTCCTTGTCGTACAGGACGGCGCGGCGCTGGATGGACTCCTCGGCGACCTCCTTGGTGACGCGCACGCGGCCGCCTTCGGGCGGGGTCGTCTCGACCGCCAACTCGAGGGCGTTCAGCAGGGCGCGCGCGTCGCCGTTGGCCACGTTGACGAGGTGGTCGAGGGCGTCCTCCTCGAGCTCGACGGTGCGATTGCCGTAGCCGCGCTCCTTGTCGTCGAGGGCCTGGTACGCCACGGCCCGCAGGTCGTCCTCGTCGAGCGGCTGGAGCTGGAACACGCGGCTGCGGCTGACGAGCGCCTTGTTGACCTCGAAGAACGGGTTCTCTGTCGTCGCGCCGACCAGGATGACGGTGCCGTTCTCGACCCACGGCAAGAGCGCGTCCTGCTGGGCCTTGTTGAAACGGTGCACCTCGTCGACGAAGAGGATGGTCTTGGCGCCGGCGCGGCGGGAGGCCTGCGCCGCTGCGACGGCCTCACGGATCTCCTTGACGCCGGAGAGCACGGCGTTGATGGCCGTGAAGCGCGCCCGCGTGGAGTTCGCGATGACCCTGGCGAGCGTCGTCTTGCCCGTGCCCGGCGGCCCGTAGAAGATCAGCGACGAGAGCTGGTCGGCCTCGATGGCCCGCCGCAGCAGGCGGCCGGGCCCGATGATATGACCCTGGCCGATGAACTCGGCCAGGGTCCTGGGCCGCATGCGCGCGGCAAGCGGTTCGGTTGCGGGCGACTCGAAGAGCGAGCCTGTGTGGGGGTCGGCCGGCATGCGTGGGGCCATGCTAGCCGCTTCGGCCCCCAGTGAACGAAACGCGCCGGACGGCGGCTCAGCGCTGGGGGACGTAGACCTCGAGGTCCAGCGTGTAGGCGCCCTCGCCGTCGAGGCTCCACGCCGCCACGTACACGACGTACGTGCCGGGACTCAGGAGGGTGAACAGCGCAGAGTCGCTGTTGTAGCCGAGCTCCTCGCTGTAATCGGCGTCGTCGTTGCTCGCGACCGCGTAGCCGGCCGAGTCGTACACGTACAGGTAAGTGTCGAAGTCGTTCGAGGAGGCCGCGATGCGCAGGGCGGTGGGCTCACTGAGCTGGAGGAGGAACGCGTGGCTCGGGCCCGTCCAGCCGGACGGCACGGTCGGGTCCGACGCTGCGAGGACGCCGCTGTACTGGCCGGGTGCGCTGATGGGCGTGGCGTCCTCGAGGCCGGCGCCGATGCCCTGGTCGACGACGATCTCGTACTCGCCGAGGTCGTACTGGCTGTAGCCGCTCACCACGATGTAGTACTTGCCGGCCGTGTACGGGTACACCTGGAGGCGCGAGGTGTAGGCGTCGCCGTAGCCGTCGTCGTCGTTCCAGTCGTAGAGCCCGCCTTCCGGATCGAAGACGCTCACGTAGGTGTCGAAGTCGTAGCTGGAGACGGTGACGACGAACTCCTCGTCCATCCCGGTCTCGAACGTGTAGATGTCGAGGTACGAGCCGTCCTTGTAGTTCTGGCCGTCCGATTCGTCGAGCTGACCGGTCACGCTCACGCCCGCTTGCAGCTTGGTGAGCTGGGAGACGTAGTAGTTGGGGACGTTGAACGGCCGCTGGGCGCCGGCCATGGCGACCATGGCGAACGTCAGGGCGATCAGGAGTCGGGTTGGCGTACGTGGCATGCGCGTTCCTTTCGCGGTGGCGGTGGTGGCCGGGTGCCCTATGCGCCCGTCCGACTCGCGCGGCCCGGGTGAACAGCGTGCTGAGTCACGATTCTCAGGTAGCGCCGGGCGTTCACGGTAGGCTATGCCGTCATGACCAGAAGCAGCGATAACAAATCCGATACGCCGCGAGCGATGGCGCGAGCGCGGTTGCGCCCGGGCGCCGCAAGCGGCCGGACCGGCTCCGGCAGCGGTGGCAAACCGGCGGCCACGCTCACGTTCAAGCAGCGCTTCTGGCGCGAGGTGCGCGGCTACGCGGAGGCGCTCGTCATCGCCTTCCTCGTCGTCACGTTCCTGTTCACGACCGTCGGCGTCGTGGGCACGTCGATGGAGCCGAACCTCGACGGCGGCAACGGCCGCGGCAACGTCTTGCAGGCGCTGCTCACCGGCGACCGCGTCTTCATCCCCAAGTTCGACACGTGGTTGCGCCGCGCCGGCCTCCTTGGCCACTACGAGCGCGGTGCCGTAGTCGTGCTGCGCGAGCCGGCCACGGCCCCGACCGCGCTGGAGTCCGGCAAGCGCAACTTCTTCATCAAGCGCATAGTCGGTGTGCCGGGCGACCGTATCCGCATCGAGCGGGGTCAGGTGTACGTCAACGACGTGGCCATCGACCAGGGCTTCATCACCGACTCCGGCACCATCCGCGTCGCGCCCGTCGATTTCCCGTCCGTGATCGTTCGCGACGGCGCCGTGAGCGCCCTGGTCATGGGCTTCGAGACGACGCCCAAGGGCAACGCCGTCCCCATGCTCCCGATGGGCGGCTTCGCGCCCGCGAGCGTGAGCGTCGACGACCCTCGCGTGCAGCTCTTCTACGGCAACGTCCTGAAGAACGTCGAGGTGCCGGCCGGGACGGCCGAGGGCACCCCGGTGGTCCTGAACATGGTCGTGCCGGCGGGCCACTACTTCGTGATGGGCGACAACCGCTCCGCCGGCGGCAGCGAGGACTCCCGCTACTTCGGTCCGGTCGAGGCCATGGCCATCGCCGGGCGGGCCACGGCCGTTATCTGGCCGCCCAGGCGCGACGGGGAGTGGAACTTCCGCGGGCTGAGCGCGCCGGAGGCGTTCAAGGCGGCGGATAGCGCGGAGTAGGCACGCCGCGGATCGAGCCAGGGCCATGATGTCGGTAGCGGACGGCTGGGCCACGTCGCTCGCTCGTCTTCACTTGGCTGTTTCGTCCAGCGGGAACCCCGTCCGCCAACCCAACGCGTTCCACTCGCGCGCCAGACGCTCCAGGCGGTCCTTGACGCGCGCCTCCACCAGGTACTGCTCGTGGGTGAAAGCCCGCGCTCCCGGCACTGGACGCACCCCCGGTGCAGAGTGCGCCATAGGTCCGGCGCGCACGGTAGCCGCGCCGGTGCGCACGGAGCTGGGCTTTGTGGGGAGAGGCTCTCGCCCGACCAGCGCCGCGCGCCGCCCCGCCACCGCTACGATCTCGCCCACGTCCTGCTCGAAACGCTCGAGGCGCAGGTCCGTCGAAAAGAGCCTCAGGCCGGTCGTCGGGTCGCCCAGGCTGCCTTCTGCCCGCACTCGGCGCCGCGTCTCGTCGTCCAGGTGGTAGACCTCGGCGCGGTCGTCGTCCGCCGTCAGCAGGCCGAGGAGCCCGTGCGGGCTGGCCGCCATGGCCCGCACGGCCGCCAGCGACCCCGTGTAGTAGTGCAGGCGCGGCGCCCGGTCGAGGGCCGCGGAGGTCGCGAAGCGCACGATGGCGTCCGTCACCTCGTCGTGGTGCGCCCGTGCGACCTCCGCCGGCGTCGCCCCGGCCGAGTAGCGCGTTCCGGCGTTCAGGGCGTGGAAGCCGAACCGCAGCCAGGGTGCGGCGGCGAACTCGTCGGCGAAGCGCCCGTCGGCGTGCGCCAGGCGCCAGCCGGCGGCAGACGAGCCCAAGGATCCGCGCCCCGGTCCTTCCGTCGACCGTCCCTCGGTCCCACGTTCCGGCCTGTCCTCCGCGAAGCAGTAGAGGCTGACGCACAGTCCGTGCCGCTCGTGCAGGTCGCGCAGGTAGGCGAACGTGGGCTGCGCGAACGGGCTGGCATAGGTGCCCGTGAAGGCGTCCCGCAGGCAGCCGAAGACGTCGTCGACGCTGAAGTGTAGGTACGGCGTCACGTCAGCCGTTGGCACCCAGGCGGTAGGTCTCCTTCGTGAGGTCGTACGCGAGGGCGCGCGCGAGGGCGGGGGCCTGGTCCTCGTCGATGAGGCCTCGCACCACGCGGCCGGCCAGCCAGTCGCACGTCACGCGCCGCCACACGTCGTGGCGCGCGGGGATGGAGGGGTAGGCGCGCGTGTCGTCGACGAAACCCGCGAGGTTATAGATGCCGGCCGTCTCGCTCACGGCGTCGAGGTAGCGCTCCATGCCGAGCACGGAGTCGAAGAACCACCACGGCGCGCCGAGGCGCAGGGCGGGGTAGAAGCCGGCCAGAGGCGCGAGCTCACGCGAGTAGGTCGTCTCGTCGAGCGTGTACAGCACGAGCCTGAAACGCTCATGCGCGCCGAGCTCGTTCAGGAGGGGCGCGAGCTGCCGCGTCCAGCCGCCGGCGATGGGCATGTCGGCGCCCTTGTCGCGCCCGAAGCGCTCGAACGTGGGGCGGTGGTGGTCGCGCAGGGAGCCGACGTGGAGCTGCATGACGAGACCGTCCTCGGCGCTCATGCGGGCCATGACCATGAGCATGTTCGCCGCGAACGCCCGGCGCTCGGCCTCGGTGGCCGCGCCGGCCAGCACGCGGTCGAAGACCGCCTCGGCCTCGGGTAGGGGCGCCGCGTCGGCCGTGAGGGCCGCGTGGTCCGTCGCCGTCGCGCCCGCGGCCTTGAAGGCGGCGCGGCGCTGCTCGAGCGCGGCGAGGTAGGCGGCGTAGCCGTCGACGGCTACGCCGCTGCGCTCCTCCAGCAGCCGCAAGTTGGCGAGGAAGTCCTCACGCGTCGGGTCGATTACGGCGTCCGGCCGGAAGGTCGGGACGACGTTCATGCCCTCCCGCTGGAGCTCGGAGTGCTCGTCGAGCGAGTCGGTGGCGGCGTCCGTCGTCGCGAGGACCTCGATGCCGAAGCGCGCGAAGAGGGCGCGCGGCCTGTACCCCGGCTCGGCCAGTCGGGCGGCGAGGTGGTCGTAGGTCCTGTCGGCGTTCGCGGCCGACGGTCGCTCGGTGAGGCCGAAGAGGTCGACGAGCTCGTGCTTCAGCCACAGCCCCGACGGCGTGCCGGCGAAGAGGTGAAAGCGGGCGCAGAACTCCCGCCAGATGGCGCGCGGGTCCGTCTCGACGGGGGCGTCGTCCAGGCGCGCCACGCCCAACCGCTCCAGGGGCACGCCCTGGCTGTGCAGCATGCGGAGCAGGTAGTGGTCGGGTACCACGAACGTGCTGGCGGGGTCGCCGAGGGGCGCGTCGTCGAGCAGCAGCGAGGGCGGCACGTGGCCGTGCGGGGAGACGAGCGGCAGCCCCGCGACCTCGGCGTGGAGCGCGCGCGCGAGGGCGCGCCGGCTCGGTTCGGGGGAGAAGCAGCGGTCCGGGTCGAGCGACCAGGCCGCACCGGTCGCTCTGCGCGCCGGGTCGCCCTGGGGTCTGCGGCCGCTGTCGGACCTGCGCTCGCCCTGCGGCCCGCTCACGCGGCACCCCTGGCGCCGGTGGCGAGCGGGGTGGCGAGCGGGGTGACGAGCGGGGTGACGAGCGGGGCGATGTGCCGCTCGAAGTGGCGGCGCAGCGCGGCCCGGTACGCGGCCGGCTCGCGCCGTAGCACCGCGCGGATCTCGGCGCCGTGGGCCTTGAGGGCCGAGCCGAAGGTCACGTGCAGCACCTGTCTGGCGTCGAGCTGCTCGAGGAGCGCGCAGATGGCGGTACCGCCCAAGGCCGCCAGTTCCGGCATCCGCGCGGGGCTGCCGGAGATGTGGTACGAGTGCACGTCCTCCGCGAAACGCTCCAAGGCCAGCTCGGCGACGCGCCTGAGCAGCTCGGGCTCATGCGCGCCCACCACGCGCAGCGCCTCCAGGTAGCTCGTGCCCGCCGTCTTGAGGTGCACGAGGCCGCCCGTGGCGGCTGCCGCGATCGGGTAGACGGCGAACTTGTCGGAGCCGGAGTGGAGGCTCAGCTTGTAGGGGCCGAGTTGGGCCGCGATGGCCGCATGGCCCCGTAGACAGCGCGCCAGCTCGCCCAGGTCGCCGATGTACTCGACGCCCTTCTCGAACTCCCCGACGAACCGCGGGGCGAGGGACACCCAGCGCACGCCGAGGCGGCGCAGCTCCGTAGCGAAGTAGACGTGCTCTGCGAACGACGTGGGGGTGGGCGTCTCGTCGACGGATACCTCGAGCTCCGTCGGGTAGCCGGCCCGCGCGACGAGGTGCCTGGCCAGCCTCGCGACGTGGGCGACGGCCCTGCCGTACTTGACGGCGGCCCGCTCGAGGGCGCCGGGGGCGAAGGTCACGACGTCCGCAGCCGCGTGGGCGCCTGCCATACCGGAAGCCGCGCCGGAGCCGGCTGCGGCCGAAGCGCCCGCAGGCGCGGCACCGAGGTCGACGCGCGCGCCGCCGAGCCGCGCCCGCAGGTCGCCCGGCGTCGTCTCCAGCGCCTGCCACGGCAGGGCGTCGAACGCCTCCTGCAGCTTGGCCCCTTCCAGCGTGTCCGCGGCCGGGTTCACATGCTCGCCGGGGTCGATCGTGAAGAAGGAGTAGCCGGCTGCGAGGCAGAGGTCGATGTCGGCCTCCGTCTTGAGGTGGTCGGCGTCGGCGCCGACCGCGTGCTGCCAGCCGGCGGTGAACGCGCCCCAGGTCGCGTCGTCGACGACCTCGCGCGGGGTGCGGCCCGTGCGGGCGTTCTCGCGCATGGACTGCTGGCCGAAGATGGCCGCCACCTTGCCGGCGGCGCCGCAGGCGTTCAGGGCGTCGACGTGGCCGGGCGTGGCGAGGCCGAGCCGGTCGCCGAAGCCGGCGCTCGTCGCGAGGCCGAGCGGCCGCGGCGCGAGGTTCGGCAGGAGCGCACGGAGCGCGGCGTCCGTCGCGGGAGCGCGGTTGGCGCGGAAGACGGTCCAGCCGCCGCTCGCATGGGTCTCCGGCCCGAGCGCTTCGATGACGGCGGCGTTCGCGCCGAGCGCGTGGTTCGCCAGGGTGGCCACGACGAGGCGGCCGCCGCCCGCCCCGGGTTCGGCCCAGAAGAACAGGCCGTCCACGCCGCGGGCGCTGCCAGGCGCCGCCTGGCGCCCGTGCTCCGCGGCCACGCGCGCGGCCGCCGCCCGGTCGGCCGGCATGTCTGGCGTCGTGCCAGGCGCGGGACTGGTGCTCTCGCTCATCGTTCTCTCCAATGCGTGCTGCTCTGCGTTCTCCTGGATGCCTGCTTCTCTTCTCTTCTGGGGCTCACGGCGCACTCTCCCTAACGATCAGCTCCGGCGCGAACGTCTTGTCCGCCGGCTTCCTGCCCCGCTGCAGAGCGAAGATCATCTCCACCGCGAGGCGGCCAAGGCCGTACTTCTCGATGCGCAGCGTCGTCAGCGACGGCGCGACGGCGCTGGCCATGCGGATGTCGTCGCACCCCACGACGGCGACGTCCTCGGGCACGCGCAGCCCGGCGGCGTTAAGCGCGCGCACTGCGCCGAGCGCGGCCAGGTCGTTGTAGGCGACGATGCCGTCGAACGGCGCGCCCCCCTTGGCCTGCGCCCAGCGCGTTGCGGCCTCGTAGCCGGCCTCCTCGTTCGGCTCGCAGTGCGTGAGGAGGGCCTCGTTGACGCCCACGCCCGCCTCGCGCATGGCGGCCAGGAACCCCTCGCGCCGGTACTTGGCGCTGGCCGAGCGGTCGGGGCCGCCGAGGAGCGCCAGGCGGGTGCGGCCGCGCCCGAGCAGGTGCCCGACGGCGAGGTGCGCGCCGAGGAGGTCGTCGACCATCAGGCTCACGGCAGGCGCGCCGTGGACCTTGCGGTTGACGAGCACGGCGGCGGGGTGGGCCGCCAGCAGGTCGGTCAGCTCGTGATCCGGGAGGCGGGGGCTGCAGACGATCACCCCGTCCACCCTGTGACCGGCGAGGTTGCGCAGGGCGGCGCGTTCGCGAGCCTGGTCCTCGACGGCGTTGGCGAGGGCCACCGTGTAGCCGGCCGCCCAGGCGGCGTCCTCCGCCCCGCGGACGATCTCGGGGAAGAAGGGGTTCGTGATGTCCGGGACGACGATGCCTATGGTGCGCGTGCGGCCCTGGGTGAGTGAGCGCGCGAGCTGGTTCGGCTGGTACCCGAGCTCGTCGATCGCCTTGCGGACGCGCTGGCGCGTCGCCTCGCTGACCCTGCCCGTGCCGTTCACGACGCGCGATACGGTCATGGTCGACACGCCGGCGGCAGCCGCGACGTCGGCGTTCGTGACGGTCCTCGGCCTGGAGCCCTCGCCGCGTCGTCCGGACCGGTCGGTCACCTTCCGGTCACACCCCGCTGGTGACGGCGAAGCCGCCGTCCACGGGCACCACGACGCCCGTTACGAAGCGACTGGCGTCAGAGCACAGCCATACGAGTGTGCCTACCAGCTCCTCGGGCTCGCCGAAGCGCCCGAGCGGCGTGTGATCGATGATGGTGCGCCCCCGCGCCGTCAGCGAGCCGTCCTCCTCCAGCAGGAGCCGGCGGTTCTGGTTGCCGATGAAGAACCCGGGGGCCATGGCGTTGACGCGCAGGCCACCGCCGTACTGGCGGCCGAACTCCATGGCGAGCCAGCGCGTGAGGTTGTCGATGGCGGCCTTGGCGGCCGAGTAGCCGACGACGCGCGTGATGGCGCGGAGCGCCGCCATGGAGGAGATGTTGACGATGCTGCCGTGGCCGCCCTTGGCGAGCTCGGCCCCGAACACTTGGATGGGCAGGACGGTGCCCATGTAGTTCAGGTCGATCACCTCGCGCATGGGTTCTTCGCCGAGCTCCAGGAAGCTCGCGCCCGGCAGCAGAGTGGCGCCGGGCATGTTGCCGCCCGCCGCGTTCACGAGGACGTCCAGGCGCCCGAAGCGCTTCATGATCGCCTCGCGCGCGCGCTCGAGCGAGGGGCGGTCGAGGACGTCGGCCGGCGTCGCCAGCGCCTCGTACCCTTCGGAGGCGAGGCCGGCGGCGAGTTCCTCCGCGCGCTCGGCGTTCCTGCCCAGCACGGCTATCTTCGCCCCGTGCGCGGCCAGGCCGCGCGCCATCTCGCCCCCAAGGACGCCTGTGGCGCCCGTGACGAGCGCTACGCGGCCCGTTAGGTCGAAGCGGCCGAAGGCGGCCGTGGAGGAGCCGCTCGCCGCGGGTTCGTCGCTCACGGGAGGGCTGCCGGCGGAGGCAGTCGCGGCGCCGCCGCTCATCGCAGCCCCGCCGCGGACGCCGGGTCCAGGTAGAGCCGCGCGTGCCGCACGGTGCGCAGGACGGAGCCGGGGTGGTCCTCGGTGACCGGCCCGTACAGGCAGGCCTGCACGGCCGGGACCTTGCGCGCCTCCGGCACGATGCAGAGGACCTGCTTGGCGGCCAGCAGCGCGGGGATGGTGAGGGTGACGGCGTGGGTCGGCACGGAGGCTAGGGTGGGGAAGTGCCCCTCACCGACCTGTTGCTTGCGGCTCGCCTCGGCCAATTCGATCACTTTCACCCAGTGCGGGTCGTCGAAGAACGCGTAAGGCGGGTCGTTGAACGCGAGGTGCCCGTTCTCGCCCCAGCCGAGCGCCACGAGGTCGGCCGGGTGGGCGCGCAGCAGCGCCTCGTAGGCGCGGCAGTTCTCCTCGGCCATGTCCTGATCGCCGGGAACCGGGTGGAACTCGCCGAGCGGCACGTGGTCCAGGAAGTGCTCGTGCAGGAAGCGTGGGAAGCTCGCCGTGTGACCGGCCGGCAGGCCGAGGTACTCGTCCATGTGGAACGCCCGCACGCGCCGCCAGGCGATGCCGTCCAGCTCGCGCAGCGCGTGGAGGAAGGCGAGCTGCGAGTTGCCCGTCGCGAGGATGACGTTCGCCTCGCCACGTTCGGCGATGGCGGCCGTGAGCGCCTCGCGTGCTGCGAGCGCCGCGGCCAACCCCATGGCCTCGGTGCTGCCGTAGACGGCGACCGGGAGGGAGTCGACCGTTAGTTCGCGTACTGGTACTGGTTCGCCTGGCATGCGGACATCCTTTCGCTCGCCGTCGGCCGTCCCGATGGTCTCTAGGACGGCCCGTGCCCGCGGAACCCGGGTTGGGCGAATGCGTGGGCCGCTATCGCGACCCCTGTTCGACACGCTAGGTTACCGCTAACGCAAGCTGCTCGACTGGTGCCAAGGATAGGGAGGGGTGACTGGGGCTGTCAAGGTGCGGCGCTGGGATGGCGTATGTAGGGAGGAACTGGTGGACGGAAGCGTGCGCGCGGATCGCCAGACGGTGCGGACGCCAGCACGTCGGCCGTCGGAGACAGTGGGTTCGCCCATCCTGCGGTATCTGCGCGCCTGCGCCGCTAGAATCGACGGCGAGCGCGTCGATGAGACCGCGAGGCGCCGCGGCAACCGCGCGCCGAAGGGCGGACGACCGACCATGCCGATACCAACCGAAGTCGAACTGCTCCTGGAGTCCCTCGACCGTAACGCCCGTGTAACGCGCGCCCTGCTCGAAACCCTCACCATGGACGACCTCGAGTACAGCGACGGGGTGGGCGGCTTCAACATCGGCCAGCACCTGGCCGACATCGTGAACTTCAGGCTCAGTTGGCTGAAGCGTGTCTCGCCAGAGCACGCTGCGCGCGTCACTGACGTGACGGGCGAGACGCCGACCTGGCTCACCGTCAAGAGCATCGCCGAACTGCAGGCCGCGTTCGACGAAGGGGACGCCGCCATGCGCAGCGCCGTGCTGGACGCCATGGCCGCGGGTCGGGGGTTCGAGGGGTACTACGAATCGCACCCGGCTCACCTCATCCAGCACTGCATCGTGCACGACTCGCACCACCGCGGGCAGATCGCGGCGCTGCTGCGGCAGGCCGGGCGGCCCGAGGACCAGCGCATGGCACTGGAGGACCTGAGCTGGGCGATCTGGCGCGAGTAGTCCCTGTTGGCGCGTGCGGGCCGGTTGGTGGCGCAAGGACCACGGCGACGCCTCCTCGGTAATATCGTGGGCTGAATGGACCCGGCCGCCGACAGCGCCGCGACGATCACTGCCACCTGGCGACCCGGGGTCATCGACCTCGGCCCAGGGCACCCGTCGACCGACCTGCTACCCCTGGGACTGCTGCGCTCAGCGGCGCAGTGCGCCCTAGCCGCCGACCCCTCCATCCTCCAGTACGGCGCCGAGCAGGGGTCCGAGCGGTTCAGGCGGCATCTCGCGGCGTCGTTGGCGGCCGAGACGGGCGTCGCCACCGACCCGGACGCGCTGTTCGTAACGGGCGGCGCCTCGCAGGCGCTCGACATCCTCTGCACCCTGTACACCCGGCCCGGCCAGACGGTGCTGGTGGCCGAACCGACCTACTTCCTCGCGCTCAGGGTGTTCGCCGACCGGGGCCTCCACGTCGTGCCCGTTCCGTGCGACGAGCACGGCCCGCTGCCGGCGGAGCTCGAGGCGGCGCTCGCGTCGCATCGGCCCGCGCTCTTCTACCTCGTGCCGATCTTCGGCAACCCTACTGGCGTGACGCTGACGCCCGAGCGACGCGCGGCCGTTGTCGAGCTTACTGCCGGCACCGGCACGCTCGTCGTGGCCGACGAGGTCTACCGCTTGCTCCAGTTCGAGGGCCTGCCGATCGCGAGCTTGGCTGGCGCGGGACGCGAGCACGTCGTGTCGCTGAACTCGTTCTCCAAGACGCTCGGCCCCGGCCTGCGGCTGGGTTGGTTCAGCGGTCCCGAAGCAGTCATCGGCCGTGTAGGCGCGAGCGGCTTCCTCAGGAGCGGCGGCGGGCTCAACCCCGTCGTCGCGGCGCTGGTGGGCGAGCTACTCGCCGACGGACGGTTCTCCGACCACGTGCGCGACCTGCGCCGGGCGTACGCCCAGCGCGCGGGCGCACTCGCGGCGGCGCTGCGCGAGCATGTTCCCGAGCTCGCCTTCGACGAGCCTCGGGGCGGTTACTTCATCTGGGCCCGGCTGCCGGGCGTCGGTGCGGAGCGCTTGCGTGGCCCAGCGCGCGAGGCGGGCGCCGACTTCGCGCCCGGAGCGGCGTTCTCGGCCGGTGGGGGGTTCTCGGACCACTTGCGCCTGTCGTTCAGTCGTTACGCTCCGGAGGAGCTGGCGGAAGGCGCACGCCGTCTGGGTATGGGTTTGCGCGCCGCGGTGGCCGGTTGAGGACTGTCCGCGCCGAGACATCCCTCGTTGAGAGAGATCCTTAACGGAGAGAAGTCCTTAGCCGAGAAATCCCGCGCCAAGACATCCAGAGCCTAGACATCGCGCTTAACATGCGAGAGAACCTCATGGCCAAGCGGACCCGCCATCCACCAACGGCAGTCGCCGTCGAGCGCACGCTCGAGAGCACGGGGAACACGGTGCGGCTCCTTGTTGAGTCGCGCCTTGATGGCCTGCAGGACGTCGGGGATGTGTCGACGAACACGGGGAGTGTTTCTTGCGTGATCAGCGAGAGGTTCTGTTGCGCCAGTGCCAGGACCGTTTAGTCATCGAAGTCGAACGATCGTGCGTGAGGAGTACTCGTCGCGATCTCTGCCAACAAGGTCGATTTCCCGACGCTCCGCGGACCCTCGAGTAGCAGCACCGGCGTCTCTGCCATGCGCTCCCGGATGACGGGCTGGAGACGGCGTTCGATCCGATCCACAATGGCAAGATACACTGCGGATTGACGATCAGCCGTAATAGTTTTTGACATTTAGCCGGCTCCGGTTTTGACATCTAGCCGGGCAGGAGGTCGGCAGCTCGACCTGGGTGGACTTGTAACCGTACTTACATGGATGCGTGATTACCTGTAATCGTAATTACACCCTAGTGGTCGCTTCAACCGGATCGTTAGGGCAATGCCCGCGAGGGCTTGGTCGTGCCGCGCCAAACCCAACCATTAGGCGACCCAACCGGTAGGCGAGGCACGCCGGTCCGTCACTCGTACCAGCTGACGACCTTGAGCCCGGGAACCCGCGCGAACTCGCGGGTCTTGCGCGTCACGAGCGTCGCGTTCGCTGCCAGACAGGTGCCGGCGATGAGGGTGTCCCGCGGGCCGATGATCTGTCCGCGCGCCTCGAGCCCCGCGTGCACGCGGGCAGCGGCTTCCGCCTCCTCCCGTCCGAGCGGCAAGATAGTCACGGTTCGCAGGAGCGCGTCGATCCGTGCTCGCCGAGCGTCGGCGTTGGTCAGCCGAAGGGTTCCTACTTCCAGTTCGTACACCACGGTGCTTGGTATGGCGACCTGGGACCGGGGGACGCGTGCGAGATTGACCAGCACCCTACCGCCCTCCTTGAGGAAGTGGATGACGGTGTTCGTGTCTAGCGCGAACATCAGAAGGAGTCGCGCGGGAGGTCTTCGCCCTCGAATGCCCGGATCTCATCCAGGGAAGGGAAGTCCGGCATCGAGCCCGCGAGGCTGAGGACCTCGGGAGGCCACATGTCGTCGAGCCGCTCCTCGACGAGCCGCGCTATCCACTTGCTCTGGGAGATGCCTTCGCCTTCGGCCGCCTCGCGCATGCGCTTCGCGAGGTCGGGTTCGAGGTAGATGGTTATCTGGCTCATCGAGGCTCCTCCAACTCGACGACCAGTATAAGTGGATATATACTTGTGTGCTAACTCTTCTTGTGTCTTATCAGGCCGGGGTCACTTCATGCCCTAGGCTAGGCCTCGGGAGGCCGCGAGTGGAGAGATCAGAGCCTAGTTGTTGTTCGGTGCCTAGCCTCGCGCCCAATGGGGCGCAGGTCAGCGGAGCGGACTCCGGCCTGGCCGCCGCCGCGGCGCAGGCGTCAGCTACCGTGCCACTTGTCGGCGCATCAGCTTCGGCCGCCGCCGCGCTCCCGGCCGGTGCGCGTGTCGGCGCGACAGCGGGCGACTGCGAAGCGCACGACCGCCACGCGCACGACTACCATGCGCACGACCGCGACGCGCACGACCGCCATGCGCACCGCCTCGTCCACATCCCGGCGGGCACGTTCTTCATGGGCTCGAACGGTGAAGGCTTCCCGGCCGACGGCGAGGGGCCCGTTCGCGAGGTGCAGCTTTCCGAATACACCATCGACAAGTACCCCGTCACCAACGCCGACTTCGCGGAGTTCGTGGCCGCGACGGGCTACGTGACCGAGGCCGAGCGCTTCGGCTGGTCCTTCGTCTTCCAGCTCTTTCTGGCCGACCCGAAGGCCTACCGGTCCGTGCCGGCCGCCCCGTGGTGGCGCCAGGTGCATGGCGCGACGTGGAGCCGACCCGATGGTCCCGGCAGCGGGGTGGACGAGCGGGCCGACCATCCCGTGGTCCACGTCTCGTGGAACGACGCCGTCGCCTACTGCGCCTGGGCCGGCGTGCGCTTGCCAACGGAGGCCGAGTGGGAGCGCGCGGCCCGGGGCGGGCTCGAGGGCAGGCGCTACCCGTGGGGCGACACGTTGCGACCCGGCGGCGAGCATCGCTGCAACATCTGGCAGGGCGAGTTCCCCGTGCGGAACTCGGGGGAGGACGGCTGGGTCGGGACGTCGCCGGTCGGCTCCTACGCCCCCAACGGCTACGACCTCCACGACGTCTCGGGCAACGTCTGGGAGTGGTGCTCGGACTGGTTCGGGGCCGACCGGTTCGGCGGCGGTAGCCGCCCGGCCCTCGCCGCCGGCGCCGGCCCGGACGTGAACCTGAGCGCAGGCTCGCGCACTGTCGCCGATCTACACGACAGGGGTCAAGTGGCAGACCCGCAACGCCGTCACGTGGCCACGGACCCCCGGAGCTCACCCCCGATCGCCGACCCGCAAGGCCCGCGCCACGGCCCCGGCCGCGTCGTGAAGGGCGGCTCGTACCTCTGCCACGCCTCCTACTGCAACCGCTACCGGGTGGCGGCCCGCACCTTCAACACGCCGGACAGCACGACGGGCCACATGGGGTTCCGGGTCGCCAGACGTTAGCTGCTCAAGGGCCTCCCGGGATGCCGAGCCCGCCGAGGCCGTACAGCACGGCTGATAGGACCATCAAGAGCCCCGTGCCGTGTCCGACGGCCGTGGCCGAACCGAGCAGGACGCCCGTGCCCGTTGCGAAGCCGAACCCGCACAGCAACAGGGCGCTGATCGAATCGGCGCTCACCGCGCCCACCATGCAGAAGGCCAGGCCGATAACGTTGACCAGCATCCCGTACTCGACCGCTGCGTCGCCGCGCCCGCTCTCGCTGACGCCGAGGACCGCGCCGGTGGCCGGGTCGACGCGCCACCAGGTGGCGGGCCGGCCGGAGGGCTCGAGCGTGGCGGGCGCTACGGCAGCGAAGCCGGCGCGCAGGTCGGCGGCCAGGCTCGCGCGGGCGTCGGCGGACCAGGTGGGCAGCACAGCGTCGACCTCCGAGAGCGAGGCGAGCACCAGCCACGAGCCGGCGGCGGGGGAGGCCGCCATGCGCTCAGCCGCGTTGCCGTAGGGGAGGCAGTACTCGGCGGTCGCGTCGTCCTCACAGAGCTGCCGCACGATGAGGGCCTCGGCGTTCGTGTCGGCCACGCCCTGCGCCATGCGCTCGGCGCGCGCCGTGGCCGCGTCCGAGTAGGATGCCAGGTCGGCCCTCACGAAGTCGAGGGCCTGATGCCGGGCCAGCCCGTGCTCGCCGTCCTCCAGCCACGTGTGGCGCAGGAACACGTTCGCCTCGGCCTGGTAGAGGGAGGTTGGCTGTGCCTTCTGCCGTTCCATGACGAGCGCGAGCAGGGCGCTCGGCGCGACGGCTTCCGGCTGCGCCTTGGCCTGCTCGCCCACACCGTCCGCGAACGCCCTCAGCCCGCTCTCGCCTGCCAGCAGCGCCCGCGCCGCCAGGTCCGCCGCGAACGCGCGGCTCACGCCGCCCGCGGTCACGAGCGCCTCCGTCTCGCCCATTGCCTTCAGGCGCCAGGCTAGGCGCGCGGCGTCGTTCTCATCCAGCCGGAGGTCGCCGGCCGCGCGCTTGGCGGGGCCGAGGGCATCGAAGAGGTGGCGCGCTAGCACGACGTCGTCCGCGCCGGGTCGCTGCGACCGGAACTCGAGCCGCAGCGCGCTGACGGCGTCCTCGGCGGGCCCGGCGCCGAAGAGCGTGTCCATGGCGCCGAAGAGGGTGTCGCTGATCGCCGTGCCGAGCGACGAGGGGGAGTACGGGCTCGTCTCGCACGCCGGTGAGAACTCGAGGTCGGTGAGTGTCACATCGCCGACATTGATGGTCGGGTACCAGTGCTGCTCGCTCATGAGCTTCTCGATCAGGGCGTCGGGGTCGGCGGCGATTTCCTCGGTCAGGCCGCCCGGGAGCACCGTGAATGACACGCGCTGGCCGAGCAGCCGCGAGGGGAGGAGCGGCTCGGTGGCCACGAGCGTCGTCTCACTCAACGCACCGTCGACCACGCATTCGAGCACGACGGCGAGGCTCACGCGGTGGGTCAGCTCGGCGGGTAGCTCCGCCAGGCCGAAGGCGTCGAGCGTCTCGTCGGCGGTCGTCAACGTGCTGCCCGGCTCGCCGCCGGTCAGGCTCGGATCGAGGTCGACCCAGGCGCCGGACTCGTCCTGGTACTGGAGCCACCAGTGGTCGGCGAGGGCGTCCAGCAGGGCTCGTTCGTGAGCGTCGGTCGCGCCTGTCGGCCCGCCAGCGCCGCCGGGCCCGGAAGCGCCGGCCGGCGCTAGAGCCCCGAGCATGCCGCTCAGCAAGGCCGTCTGGGCCGACGTGCGCTCGGCCATGGCCGCCTCCAGGGCGGCTGCGCGTTCAGTCGTGAGTCGCCCGGCCTCCGTGACGAGGGCCGCGTCCACGCCGAAGCGTTCGGCGAGCTCCGCGGGTGTCGTCGGTTCGCCGAGGTCGGTGAGCGCCGCGCGTTCCCAGGTGCGCTGCCAGTCGCGCCCGCGCACGCCGGCCAGCAGCCCGGCCGCCGTCTCTTCGCTCAACGTGCCGCGCACGAGGCGTGTGTCGTACCCGAGCGCGTCGAGCAGGTCCTGCAGAAGCAGGGTGCGGTCGAGGCTGTTCCCTTCGCGGTCGAGTAGCACGCCGCTCGCGCCGCGCAGCGCCCCGAGGTAGGGGACGAGCCTGGTCTCGTCCCTGACCCAGGCGAAGGCGCCCTCGGCGGTGAAGTCGGTCTGGTCGAGGGCGGAGAACGTGTCGAACGTGTCGCGCGGCAGCTCCTGCCTGGCGGTCATCAGGGCCGCCAGCAGGCGCCCCGTCTCGTCTCCTGAGATGCTTGGTCTCCCGGCGGCCAGCGCCACCGAGCTGGGTAAACCGATGGGACCGCCGAGCAGTCCGACGCTCAGGCAAGCGGCCAAAGAGCGGGTCAGAAGTATGCGCACTCTCCACCTCGTCACGCCGCCGCGGGTTTCGTGCCCGCGCGCCTGACGATGGAGATGGGCTGGCTCGGGGGCGTGCGCCTTCGGGTCGGCGCGCTCAACCTAGCAGACGTCGCGCGCGGCGCGCTGCGAGGTTCGCCCATCCGGGAAGGATGGTACGAGGACACGCGAGTCGATGGACCATGCGCGGAGGCGGCTCCTGCACGGATGTGCTGGGCTGGGTGGGGCAGAAGAGATTCCACGAGTCCTGTTGTATGTCAAGAAAATGTGACATCGGAGATGGCAAGCCATGCAGCCAACGGATCGGAAGAACATCCACGTGCCGCTGCCCAGCGCGCTGCACCAAGGGTTGAGAGAGCAGGCGGAGCGGCTGGGATTGCCCGCCACGACGCTTGCCAGGACGGCGATAGGGCGGATTGCGGGAGGACTCGGTCGCCCTATGCCATCAACTCACTTCCTTGGATCGCTCGAAGCTGGCGGGCTGGTTGGGGAGCCTCTCGGACGAAGCGCTGGGCGCGGTCGAAAGAGGTCTGGCGATAACGCTGGACCTTCCCGGGGCGGCCCTCGGCGCCTAGGGCAAGAACCGGGTACGCTCGCGGCAGCGGACCAAAGGTGCCCGGCGCTGAGGCGCACCCTGTCGAGCCGCCACCCGGACGGCCGGAACCGCGTCGGCCACGACACCGTGCCGCAACCCCAAGGAGCCACCCGATGAGCCAGTCGACCGCCAATCTCCCCCCGTCCTCCACCTTCGAGCTGGCCGAGCTCGGCGCCTTCTACCGCCGTCACTTGGAGGAGGACGTGCTGCCGTTCTGGCTGGGCGAGCCGAGCGACCGCGTGCACGGCGGCGTGTTCACCTGCATCGACAACTACACGGGCAAGCGCGTCAGCGACGACAAGTTCGTTTGGTCGCAGGGGCGGTTCGCGTGGCTGATGGCGCACGCGGCGCGCCTCGTGCGAGCCGGGCTCCTGACGGGCGACGCGGACGACCTAGCCGCGCGCGCCGTCGAGACGGTCGAGTTCCTGCGCGCCAACGCCTTCCTCGAGGACGGCTCGGCGGCCTACCTGCTCACGGCCGACGGCCGCAAGAAGGAGTTCATCCCCGGCAAGGGCCACGACATCAGCTACTTCGCCGACTGCTTCATAGCGCTGGCCTTGAGCGAGACGGCGCGCGCCACGGGGAAGTGGCGCTACCTCGACGAGGCCGTGGCCGCGTACGAGCGCGTGGTGGCGCGCCTCGCGGCCGGCACCGCCCGCAGCGAGCCCTACCCGCTGCCGGCCGGCTGCCGCGCGCACGCCGAGCCGATGATCCTCCTCAACGTGGCGCAGGAGCTGGAGCTCGCGCTGAGGCAGCGCGGCGACGCGCGCGCCGATGACATGGCCGCTCGTGCGCTCGCGCACATGGACGCGATCCTCGACACCTTCGTCCGCCCGGACGGTCTCGTGCAGGAAGTGCGGTGCGCCCAGGGCGGGGAAGGCCTGTTGACCACCCACGTGACCCCGGGCCACGCCATCGAGTCCATGTGGTTCGTGATGGAGGAGGCCGCGAGGCACGGGCGGACGGCCGCGGTGGAGAACGCCGCCCGCGTGCTGAGGCGCTCCTTCGAGGCCGGCTGGGACCCCGAGCACGGCGGCATCTTCCGCTACGTCGGTGGCGACGGCCTGCCACCGACGGGCGCACCGAACGGCCCCTTCGAGGAGCTGATCCTCGGCACGTGGGACACGAAGATCTGGTGGCCGCACTCCGAGACGCTGTACGGCGCGCTCCTCGGCCACGTCCTGACCGGCGACGCCGAGCTCCGCGCCGTCCACGACCGCACGTTCGACTACGTCTTCAAGACGTTCCCGCACCCCGACCCGGCGGTAGGGGAGTGGGCCCAGATCCGCGATCGCAAGGGGGCGCCGCTCGACAAGGTCGTCGGCCTGCCCGTCAAGGACCCTTACCACCTGAACCGCAACCTGATGGTCCTCGTCGAACTCTTGCAGGGTGGGGTCGAGGCGCGCACTTCGGCCGCCTGAGCCGCGAACCCGCTCGGGTCGCGGTGTGTCCGGCCGGGCCGCAGGCACCGCCGAGGAGGATCGCGCCGAGGACAAGTTGCGCCGAGCCGCAACGTGTTCACGCGGCTTCGCTCCGCGGCGCCGAGAGGTCCGCCTCAAGCCTTGACCACCCCCCCGACGCGTGCTAGCCTCCTACCACTAGCAATTCGCGTTATCGCTAACGCAACCGGCGAAGGTGACGAAATGGCACGGCGCCGGGCCAAAGAGGGCGATCTCCTGTGCAGAACCCCTCGGAACGAGGGTGTCCCTCCGCAAACGGAGGGAGCGCTTCGGATGGCGCGCAGCTAGAGACCGGAAGGAGTTCAAATGACCAACAGCTTCACGTCGAGCACTCGGAGGCGCGCGGGGTGGAGGCGGCCGCTGCTTCTCGTCCTGGCCGCCCTCATCTGGGGGATCGCGTCGGCCCAGACGTACCACGAGGCCCCCGCCTTGGCGGAACTCGTGGCCGCAGGGCAGCTCCCGCCCGTCGAAGAGCGCCTGCCCAAGAACCCGCTCGTCGTCAACGTCGTCGACGAGATCGGCACGTACGGCGGGGTCCTGCGCCGCGCCTTCACCGGCCCGGCCGACTCCAACAACTATGTGCGCGTCGTCTACGACAGCCTCGTCCGCTTCAGCACCGACGGCTCCGAGATCGTCCCGCACATCGTCGAGTCGTGGGAAGCCTCGGACGACTTCCATAGCTGGACCCTCCACCTGCGCGACGGCGCCCACTGGTCGGACGGCGCGCCGTTCAACGCCAGCGCCCTCACGTTCTGGTACACGCGCGTCATCCTCAACAAGGACCTGACCCCGAGCGTGCCCGCCTGGTTCGCCAACCGCGACGGCACGGCCGCCAAGCTCGAGGCCGTCGACGACTACACGGTCCGCATCACGTTCGACTTCCCGAACACGCTGTTCCTCACGGAGCTCACGTTCCGCGACGGCGGCGACAGGACCCTGGCCGCGTTCCTCCCAGGCCACTACCTGCAGCAGTTCCACCCCGACTTCCAGACCGCCGAAGAGCTCGATGCCAAGGTCAAGGCCGCCGGCCTCTCGACCTGGACCGACCTGTTCATGACGAAGGCCATGCCGACCGAGAACCCCGAGCGTCCGACCATGGCCGCCTGGGTGCCCTACAACTCGACGGTCTCCGATCAGGTCTTCACGCTGCGCCGCAACCCGTACTACATCGGCGTCGACCCGGCCGGTAACCAGCTCCCGTACATCGACGAAGTGCAGTTCCGCTACTTCGCCGACGTGCAGGCCCTGAACTTCGCGGCCGTCGCGGGCGAGCTCGACTTCCAGGCCCGCCACATCCAGATGCCCAACTACCCCGTGCTGGTCGAGAACTCCGACCGCTCCAACTACCGCGTCATGCTGTGGCCGAGCTTCGGTGGCGCAGACGCCGCCGTCTGGTTCAACCAGGAGTACGAGATCGATCCGGAACTCGGAAGCATCCTCGCCAACCACGACTTCCGCGTGGCCCTCTCGTACGCCACCAACCGCGACGAGATCCGCGAATCCGCGTTCCTCGGCCTCGGCGACATCCGTCAGAACGTCCCGGCGCCGTGGCATCCGTACTACCCGGGCGACGAGTACGCCCAGAAGTACACGGAGTACAACCCTGACCTCGCCAACCAGATGCTAGATGCCATCGGCCTCACGAAGGACGCCAACGGCAACCGCCTCATGCCGAGCGGCAAGCCGCTGCGCGTGGAGCTCTCCGTCGTGCCGGCGTTCGGCCCGTGGCCGGACGTGGCGCAGCTCGTGGCCGCCGACTGGGCCGCGGTAGGCGTTCCGACCGACGTGCAGGTGCGCGAGCGCAACGCCCACTTCACCATGCGCGACGCCAACGAGCTCCAGGTCGAGATCTGGAACGAGGACACCACGGCGTTCCCCTTCACGGGCAACCCCAAGATCGACCCGCGTAGCAACCCGGCGACCATCTTCGCCGTCGAGTCGCGCCGCTGGTACGAGTCCGGCGGCACCGCCGGCAGGGAGCCCGCTCCGGGCATCGCCCGCATCGTCGACATCATCGAAGAGGCCAAGACCGTCGGTGTCGAGCAGCAGATCGAGCTGGCGAAGGAGCTCTTCCGCCACGCCGTCGACGAGCTGTACGGCTTCGGCCTCGTCGGCCTCACGCCGATGGTCCAGGGCGTCGTCGTCGTCAACGACGACCTCATGAACGTCCCGGCCGTCGTCGCGAACGACTGGCCGCTCCGCACTCCGGGCGACTCCCGCCCCGAGCAGTTCTTCTACAAGACGAACTGACCCGCTCACCCCGGTTGGGCGCCCCTTACGAGGGGTGCCCAACCGGCCCGGCGTTGGGCACCCCGCCCGCCTTTGGGGCATGATGGTCAGTGAACAGGACCGACCGGGGGTGCTACGACGAAGGCTCCGTCGACCAGAGCCACGCCGAGCGAGGCACTGCCGAAGTAACGAGCACGAACCGCTTAGGAGAGCGTCTCTTGCATTGGTTCATCATCAAGCGACTACTGCTGCTCCCGTTCCTGCTCCTGATCTTCTCGATCGTCTCTTTCGCGCTCATCCAGGCCCCGCCCGGCGATTTCCTCACGAGCTACGTCGCCGAGCTGGCGGCCGGCGGCACGTCCATCGACCAGGCCGAGATAGAGGCGCTCCGCACGCGCTACGGCCTCGATCAACCCATATACGTCCAGTACGGCAGGTGGGTGGGCAACCTGCTGCGCGGCGACCTCGGTGTCTCCCTCGAATGGCGGAGGCCGAACAGCGAGCTCATCGGTGAGCGCCTGGTGCTCACCCTCATCCTCACCACGTTCTCGCTCCTGTTCACCTGGGCAGTGGCCATCCCCATAGGTATCTTCTCTGCGACACGCCAGTATTCTCTGCTCGACTACGTGTTCACGATCCTCAACTACATCGGGTTGGCCACGCCCAACTTCATGCTCGCCCTCGTGTTGATGTGGGTGGCGTTCGACAAGTTCGGGGTCACGGTCACCGGCCTCTTCTCACCCCAGTACCTCGACGCCGCCTGGTCGTGGGCGCGCGTCGGCGACCTGCTCAGCCACATCTGGTTGCCGATGATCGTCCTCGGCGTGGCGGGCACGGCCCAGATCGCCCGCGTCGTGCGCGCCAACCTGCTCGACGAGCTCAGCAAGCCGTACACGGAGATGGCGCGCGCCAAGGGCCTGCCCGAGTGGCGCCTCGTCATCAAGTACCCCACGCGCGTCGCGATCGCGCCGGTCGTCAGCACCCTCGGCTGGTACTTCCCGCAGCTCCTGTCGGGCGGCCTCGTGGTCTCCGTCGTGATGAGCCTGCCGACCATCGGCCCGCTGCTCCTGCGCGCGCTCGTCGGCCAGGACATGTACCTCGCCGGCACCATCATCCTCATCTTCTGCATGCTCGCCGTCCTCGGCGCGCTCGTCTCAGACATCCTCCTCGTGGTCCTCGACCCGCGCATCAAGCTGGAGAGCGCATGAGCGACGTCGCGCTGCCCGTCGCCGACCGGGCCAAGGAGCCCTCGGTCTACGTCACCCCGGCCTGGAAGCTCACGTGGCTGCGCTTCACGAAGCACAAGCTCGGCGTCGTGTGCCTCTGGATCGTCGTGCTCATCACGCTGATGGCCCTCATGCCCGAGTTCTTCAGCGCGGCCGACCCCAACGTGACGAGCGCGCGGCTCGCCTATATCCCGCCGCAGCCCGTGCGGATCATCCGCGACGGCCACCTCGTCAGGCCGTTCGTCTACGGCGTGGAGGGGCAGCGCAACCAGCGCACGCTGAAGATGGAGTGGGTGCAGGACACCGACGTCGTCCTGCCCTTGCGCCTGTTCCCGCGCGGCTACGCCTACAAGCTGTTCGGCGTAATCCCGGCGGACAGGCACCTCTTCGGCTTCGGCACGGCCGAGCAACCGGTGACGGCCAACATCCTCGGCACGGACCGACTGGGCCGCGACCAGTGGTCGCGCCTCATGTACGGCACGCGCATCTCCCTCTCCATCGGCCTCGTCGCCGTGCTCATCAGCACGATCCTCGGCATCGTGCTCGGCGGGATCTCCGGCTACTTCGGCGGCTGGGTCGACAACCTCATCCAGCGCCTCATCGACCTGCTCCAAGCCATCCCGGCCATCCCGGTGTGGTTGGCGCTCTCCGCCGCGTTGCCAAGGACGTGGCCCGTCACGTGGGTCTACTTCGCCATCACGGTCATCCTCGCCCTGCTCGGCTGGACGCGCCTGGCGCGCGAGGTGCGCGGTCGGTTCCTCAGCCTGCGCGAGGAGGACTTCGTCACGGCCGCCCGGCTCGTCGGCGCCAGCCAGGGCCGCATCATCTTCTCGCACATGGTGCCGTCGTTCGCTAGCCACATCATCGCCGCCGTCACCCTGGCAGTGCCGCTGATGATCCTGAACGAGACGTTCCTGAGCTTCCTCGGCCTCGGCATGCGCCCGCCCGCCATCAGCTGGGGCGTCATGCTGCAGGAGGCGCAGAACCTCCAATCGGTCGTCAACGCCCCGTGGCTGCTCATCCCCGGCGTGTTCGTGATCATCACCGTCCTCGCCCTCAACATCCTAGGAGACGGCTTACGCGATGCCGCAGACCCCTACAGCCACTGAGGCCACGTCCCCGCTCCTCTCCGTCCGCGGCCTGAAGACGTACTTCGAGCTCGACGAGGGCACGGTGCGCGCCGTCGACGGCGTCAGCTTCGACGTCATGCCCGGCGAGGTCCTCGGCATCGTGGGGGAGAGCGGCTGCGGCAAGAGCATCACCATGAAGTCGATCCTGAGGCTCGTCGCCAAGCCCGGCCGCATCGTTGGCGGCGAGATCCTCTACCGCCCCGACCCGGCAGGCCGCGCGGGCGGCGGCGGCGCGGAGATCGACCTGACCAAGCTCCGCAAGGACGGGCGCCGCATGCGCAACATCCGCGGGGGAGAGATCGCCCTCATCCCGCAGGAGCCGATGGCGTCGTTCAGCCCGCTGCACACCATCGGCGAGCAGATCGTCGAGGCCATCCGGCTGCACCAGGACGTCTCGAAGAAGGAAGCGCGCGCCATGGCCATCGAGAGGTTGCGCGAGGTCGGCGTGCCGAGCCCCGAGCAGCGCGTCGACGCCTACTCCTGGCAGCTCTCCGGCGGGCTGCGGCAGCGCGCCATCATCGCCATGGCCCTGTCCTGCCACCCGAAGCTGCTCGTGGCGGACGAGCCGACGACGGCCATCGACGTCACCACCCAGGCGCAGGTACTGGCGCTCCTCCGCGAGCTGCAGGCCGAGCACGGCTCCTCCATCATCTTCATCACCCACGACCTCGGCGTGATAGCGCAGGTCGCCGACCGCGTCGTCGTCATGTACCTGGGGCGCGTCATGGAGCGCGGCCCCGTCGACGACATCTTCCACGCCCCCAAGCACCCGTACACGAAGGCGCTCCTGCGCTCCGTGCCGAACATGGATACGGAGCCGCGCGTGGCCCTGCCGACCGTCGAGGGCTCCATCCCGCACCCGCTGCACAAGCCGACCGGCTGTCCGTTCCACCCGCGCTGCCCGGACGCCATGCCGGGCGTGTGCGACGTCAAGGTGCCCGCGCTGCGGCCCACGGACTCCGAGCAGCCCGTCGCCTGTTTCCTCTATCACCGGGAGGTCGAGGGTGAGTGAGGCGGATGCCGTGAACACGACGCCGGACTCGGCCGCGGCGGAGCGCTCGCCGTCGGACGCTGGAACGCCCGCGGCAACGGGCGAGCGGACGCGCCCCGCCGCCGCCGAGCGGACCCGCGCCGGCGCGCACGCGCTCCCCCCGGAGCGCCTGCTCGAGGTGCGCCACCTCAAGAAGCACTTCCCCATCAAGGGCGGGTTCTTCGGCAGCACCGTCGGCGCCGTGAAGGCCGTGGACGACGTGAACCTCCACGTCGACACTGGCGAGATCCTCAGCCTCGTCGGTGAGAGCGGCTGCGGCAAGACGACCACGTCGCGCTGCGTGTTGCGGGCCGTCAACCCCACGTCGGGCGAGATCCTCTTCCGGATCGGCGACGACGAGGTCATCGACGTCGCCAAGCTGAGCGACCGCGAGCTGCGCCCCCTGTGGCGCAACATGCAGATGATCTTCCAGGACCCGTTCGGGTCGCTCAACCCGCGCAAGAACCTCTTCGACATCATCGGCGAGCCCCTGCTCGTCAACGGCGTGAAGGGCCGCCAGGAACGCATGGACCGGGTGGCCGAGCTGCTCGGCCTCGTGGGCTTGAGGCCCGAGTACATGCACCGCTACCCGCACGCGTTCAGCGGCGGGCAGCGCCAGCGCGTCGTGATCGCCCGTGCACTCGCGCTCAACCCCAAGCTCGTCGTGGCCGACGAAGCCGTCTCCGCCCTCGACGTCTCCGTGCAGGCGCAGATCCTCAACCTCCTCCTGGAGTTGCAGGAGCGGCTCGGGCTCTCGTACCTGTTCGTGGCGCACGACCTCAGCATCGTCAAGCACATCAGCCACCGCGTGGCCGTCATGTACGTCGGCAAGATCGTCGAGACGGCGCCTACGGACCCCCTGTTCCACGCGCCGCTCCACCCGTACACGTCGGCCCTCATGGCGGCCGTGCCGCAGGCCGACCCGCGCCGGCGCAGCGAGATGATCCGGCTCGAGGGCGAGGTAGCCAACCCCGCCAAGCCCCCGAGCGGCTGCTACTTCCACCCGCGCTGCCCGTTCGCGACGGCGCAGTGCAAGGCCGAGACGCCGCTGCTGCGCGAGGTGCGGCCCGGGCACTTCGTCGCGTGCCACCGCGCGGAGGAGCTCGACCTGCCGGGCGTGGAGCGGGGCACCCCGAGCCTCGGCACCTCGCGGGCCGAGGGTTGACGACGACCGGCCACGAGGACGCGTCGCCCGGCGCACGCAGCGCGGCGCCGTCGAGCGGAGTTCTGCGGCCCACGGACGGGCAGCCGTCCGGCGGGCTAGAGCGACCACAGGACGAGCGCGGCCGCCCGCCGAACGTGGTCGTCATCATGGCCGACCAGTTGAAGGCCACGGCGAGCCGCCTCTACTCGCCCGTGGGCACCGCCACGCCGGCGCTCGCACGGCTGGCGGCCGAGGGCGTGCTGTACGAGAACGCCGTCACGCCCCATCCGCTGTGCGTGCCTGCGCGCGTGTCGCTCTGGACCGGCCAGTACCCGCACACGCACGGCTCGCGCGACAACCAGACGCCCATGCCCGCCGGGGCCGCCCACGCGTTCAAGGTGTGGCGCGAGGCCGGCTTCGCCACCGCGCTGATAGGCAAGGACCACTGCTTCGAGGCGCCGGAGGACCAGGCGCTCTTCGACGTATGGTGCGAGATCGGCCATGAGGGCCTACCCCTAGGGCGGCCCGCGCGTGGCATGCCGTGGTTCCGCCCCGAGGAGGGCGTGACCGCCGCGCACGCGGTGCGGCGCGCCATGCCGCGCCAAGCGCCCGCCGTGTCCTACGCCGTCACCGACTACCCTCACGATGACTACTCGACGGGTCTCGTCGCCGGCCAGGCCGCCCGCTACCTCGCCGGGCGCGCCGGCACCCCTGACGAGCCCTTCGCCCTGTGGGTGTCGTTCCCCGACCCGCACACGCCCTACGAGGTGCCGCGCGCCTACTTCGAGGCGGCCGCGGCGGAGGGGGCCGAGCTGCCGCCCGCCGAGCCGCCGGACATGCCCGGCGCGCCGGAGCGCACACGCGTCCTGCGCCGGCTCCTCGACGTGTCCGGTGTGCCCAGGGTCGACCAGGAGCGGCTGCTCCTCACGTACCGGGCCATGACGCGCTTCGTGGATGACGGGGTCGGCACCGTCCTGGACGCGCTCGAGCGGACCGGCCTGCGCGAGCGCACCATCGTCGTGTTCCTCTCCGACCACGGCGACTTCGCGCTCGAGCACGGCATGGCGCGCAAGGGCGGCGCGTTCTACGACTGCCTGACGCGCGTGCCGCTCGTGGTGTCGTGGCGCGGCACCTGCCCGGCCGGCGTGGTCGACGGCTCCATGGCGAACCTCGTAGACGTCGTGCCGACGCTCCTGACGCTGCAAGGCTTGCCCGTGCCGCCGGGCATGCAGGGCGCGCCCCTGCCCACCCTCACCGACGCCGCGCCACGCGCCGCCGCCTTCTCCGAGTACGGCGCCGGTGGGCCGGCCTTCACCCTCGCGGACCTCGAGGCGGTGGGGAGGACCGTCGGCACTACCCACGGCCTGGAGGCCGTGCGCGCGAGCCTCGAGCGGCGCGAGGCGGAGGGAGCGCGGCGCATGGTCCGCACCGCGCGGTGGAAGTACGTCACCGACCCGTTGGGCGATCTGGACGAGCTCTACGACCTCGTCGCCGACCCGCTGGAGCACCGCAACCTGGCGGGCGGCCTCGCTCGCGACCCAGCGGATGACCTCGGCCCCGGTCTCAGCGTGGGACCCGTGATCGACGAGCTGCGATCACTCCTCGCAGGTTGGGAAACGGCTCCATGACGCCCGCGTTCAGCTGGCGCAGGAAGGACGGCAAGCCATGAACTACGTCTTCAAGACCTCCAACCCCAAGCGCTATCGCTTCCCGACCCACACCAACCTCCTGGTGATGGACCGGGCCGAGGCGACCACGAGCGAGAGCTTCATCAGCGTGATGGAGCCGGGTGAGGCGCCGCCGCTCCACAAACACGACGACACGGAGCAGGTCTTCTACGTCCTGGAGGGCGAGGGCCGCCTCGAGATCGGGCCGGAGGCGCGCTTCGTGGCCGACCTGGTGCCGGGCGACCTGGTGCGCATCCCGCCGAGCACGCTCCACCGCGTGCATTGCACCTCTAGCGTGCCGCTCGCCTACCTCGTCGTCGACTGCTTCCCCGGCGGCCGGCCCACCGTCGAGCCGACGTGGGACTCGCACGTCGCGACGGTGTGCCACGAGAACGGCTGGGACATGGCCGAAGTAGTGGAGGGCTGAGCCGCCTGACCCACGAGGCAGACGCTCCACGCGCGTGAGCATCGCAGAGGCAGCCTCACCCATCACCCCGAAGACCGTCGTCGGCACGTGGTTGCCGCTGGCGCTGAGCTGGATCATCATGACGTCCGAGCTCGTCATAGCTGCCGCGTTCGTGGCGCGCATGGCGAGCCCGGAGCTCAACCTGGCGGCCTGGGGGATCGTGTTCGCGATCTCGGTGACCATCCAGGCGACCGC